>NZ_JBMVFU010000010.1:0-265174 GCF_049538315.1 Nocardia sp. AB354
CGCCACCTCACAGAACACCTCGCCGTCCACAGGGGAGGAATTGTCGAAATATCGGCCTTCTACCGGGGCGGTCCATTCGCCACCGATGAAGTTGTCGTAGCGGCCGGCGAAGTCGACAATACTGCCGCTCGTTCCGGGCTTCGCGTAGATCATGTTCGCTCCCTTACGGATTCGGTCGTGTCGACAGCCACTATGAATCGCGGGGGTTGGCGAAAGGTTTGACACGAACTCAGCTGCGCAACGCGGTGTGCAGGCGGGCGGTCGCGATCGCCCGGCGGGCGTCGTGCCGCGGCAGCGAACGCAAAGCGTGTTCATGGATTTCGATATCGTCGGCGGCACGCTCCCCGTAGCGCAGAGCGTGTTCGGGATCAGGGCTGGTCAGTACCGCGGTACGGATCCCGACCTCCAGGTACTCCCGCCACTGCACGATGCCGGGGGTCTCGGAACCGGGGAGCAACGGTCCCCGGTACAGCCGGACCGCGGCATCGGTGTCGCCCGTCTTCAGCGCGGTCAACAAGTCCACAGCGTCACACCCGAGCGGCGTCTGCAACCGATAGACGCGATTGGAGATCTCACCCCCGGTGGCCTTACGCAGATGCGATACGTCCGCTTTCAGGGTGCTGGTCACCACTGGTCGATCTCCGTAGACGGCGAAATGCAGCTGCTCGGGGGTCAAGCCGTCGGGCTCGAGCGCCAGCAGCGTCAGGATCTCCAGTTGCCGGGGACGCATCTTGACCTGCCGCCCGTCACGAACCAGGCGTGCGGTCCCCAGACAATGCATCTGTACCCCGGGGGCCGGGGTGGGGCTGCTGTGCAATCGTGCCTCGATGGTGCTCACGAGACTCTGCACGGTCGACATCGCCAAGGGATGGGATCGATCCCAAGTCGAAGACAGGTCGAGCACGCCCAACTGTCTGCCGTCGGCTCCGCGGATCGGGGCGCAGTAGCACACCCAGCCGTGCAGTGCGGCGACAAGATGTTCCGCCGAGAAGACGGTAGTCGCCTGTTGCGTGGTCAGGGCCAGCGACAATGCGTTGGTACCCATGTGCGCTTCGTCCCACCGGCCGCCGGGGGAGAAGTTCACCCGCTCGGCGCGGCGTTGCATAATCGGGCCACCGCAGGACCACAGGATTGTCCCGGTCTCGTCAGTTACGGCCGCGATGTAGCCCGCGTCCTGCGCGATACCGTGAAGTTGGTCGGCCAACTCGGTGACCGGACCACGCAGCGGCGACTCCGCCCAGCGCGCCTCCACATCACTCGTGGTCGGTGCGCTGTCGCGGGCCGGGTCAACTGTCCGCAACGACCGCTGCCATGATTGCGCTACTTCACCGCGAACCGAGGTACTCGATCGGGGCGCGTCGCTGCCGAACGACTGCGGGATCCAACGGGCCCACTCCCGTTCGAGAGCCGCTCTGCGCTGTGAAAGTGTTGCGTACGTCACTTCGCGGACTCCTTGTAACTATCATCACGCTTCCTCACCCATCATGGCACGGGAGCGAAAAGCCCTGATAGGGCCATGGGAGTCGGCGACTGCGCGAAATCTTCATGCCTGCAAACATCTGCACGCCCCACCCCGCTGAGGCGGTTACAGCTTTATCCAGGCGAACGGCCCCGGGGCCTGCACCTCACGAGCCCGCAGCGACCTGCTGCCACCGGAACAGGCCAGCGCGACATGGCGGGAGCGTGGGCCCAACGCGGAGATCGCCGCTGGTCATCGGACTGCTTGACCTGGTGAGAAAGGTGGCGATGCGCTGGGTGGCAGACGAGGCGTTTCGTCCACGCACTCAACCGTCATCGCATGGCCCGGTCCATGGGCTGAGTCGCCGCGGCCGGCGACAACGCCGCTATGGAGAGCTTCTTCAGCCTGCTACAACGCCATGTGTTGGACCGGCAACGGTGGGCCACCCGCGAACAACGACGGATCGCGATCGTCACCTGGATCGAATGTACCGACTACCGCCGCGATGCCGGGCTCGGCTCCTGGTCACGGGTTGGCGTCTGCTGTTTGTTCCGACGTCGTCCCCGCACGAAGTGTGGCCGGAACTTTCCCCGCTACCTCGACCAGTTCTTTCCCCGGTGACACCGACCCGCAACCTTCTGTGTCGCCGGCAGGCGGCATACCGTTGGACGGCTTCGGCAGAGGTAGTGGATCCGTCACGCGCGATCGAGACGCCGCGACGACGCTTACGTGGGCTCGCCAGCAGCCAGTTGAAGGGTTCCGAAAGGGACAATAATTCCGCGACGTCCTGTCGACGTTCTGTAGGTCCCCGGAGAATCGGTGATCGGCTCCTATAGGCAGCCTTATCCACCGGTTCATGCCGTGCCGAATTACTGCTGACCTGCGGTTCAATCCGTTTGCGGCGCCTGTCAACCAACCATCCCGACGACCAGCGAATCGCCTACCAACACATCGATCGCATAGGCCGATGCTACTGATGACCGGTTGGTTTTGTCCGGCGAAGCGGCGCGACCTGCGGGTTCGTGGTTGTTGATGGGTGTTTGCGGTTGCTGTTTGTTGCTGTTCGTGGACCTGTGACGTCCTGTGGACGTCCTGATACAGACGTCGTTTGCCCACGTGCAGTGCTCTTTTCGAGACGTTTCGCGCCGACAGCTGAACCGTCCGTCAGGGTCGATTCGCCGTTTTGACCGCTTTGGCTGGCGCACAATGTTGTGCTACGGATATATGCGCATCTAATCATTAGTTATCGACTGTGTTGCGCGCGTCGTCAACGTGAGGCCGCGCCGTGGGAGCTGATCCGCGATTGGGCCGGTATGTCTCGCTGGTGGCTACCCTCCGAACAAGGTGGACTCCAGGGACCTCAACTGATCAGTTGCGAGTTGGTCGGCGCACGGGAATCGGTACCCCGTACCCGGCGAATGGTGTTGAGCGACGGCGGAGTCGTCGAGGAAACGATCCTCTACCAGAACGACGAAACACGGCGAATGCACTACATCAAGGCCGACAACCAGCACGTCCTGGGATACGTCGCCACCACGTATGTCGACGACCTGGCCGACAGACGTTGCGTGGTACACCTCGCATCGACATTCGACGCGACACCATCAGATGCCAGTTCGGCTGCGGCAGCCTGGTTCGCGGACATCTATCGATCCATGTTCGCGGGATATAGCCGATACTTCACACGACAATCGGCACACTGACATTCCTCGCGAGTGAACTTGCTCGCATCGACAGCGAGCCGGGCGAGCCAGACAGTGAACCGCCCCGGTGAGTCCGGAGAACTACTGATATGACAGCCCGGCGGGTTGCTGGGCTGGTTGTCGAGAGTAGTAGGCGGCCTCCATTTCGGCTGGCGGGATGTCCCCGCAGTAGCGGTAGAGCCGCCGATGGTTGAACCAGTCGACCCATTCGGCGGTCGCGAACTCGACATGGTCGACGCTGCGCCACGGACCGCGTGGCCTGATCAATTCGGTCTTGTAGAGACCGTTGACGGTCTCGGCGAGGGCGCTGTCGTGGGAAGATCCCACCGCCCCGACCGAAGGCTGGATCCCGGCCTCGGCCAGCCGTTCGGAGAAGGCAATCGATGTATATTGCGATCCGCTATCTGTATGGTGCACAACATCTTTCACATCCCAACCCGCTCGTTCACGAGTCCAGATGGCATGCTCGATGGCATCGAGCACCAGCGAGGTCGTCATCGACGTGCCAGTGCGCCAGCCGATGATCCGACGTGCGTAGGCATCGATCACGAACGCCATATAAGCCCACCCAGACCACGTCGACACATACGTCATGTCCGCCACCCATAACCGATTCGGTGCAGGTGGCGCGAAGCGCCGCTGCACCAGATCCGCCGGCCGCGGCGCAGCTGGATCAGGAAAGGTGGTGCGCTTGACCCGGCCTCGCACAGCTCCGCGCAGCCCGAGCTCTCGCATCAGCCGCTCGACCGTGCACCGGGCAACAGCGCAGCCTTCTCGATTGAGTTGCAACCAGACCTTTCTCGCGCCGTAGACTCCGAAGTTCTCGCGGTGAACCCGGCCGATTTCCACCTTCAATTCCGCGTCACGAACATCCCGCTTCGCGGGTATGCGTGTGCGCTGCTCGTAATAGGTTGAGGGGGCCGCTTTTACGCCGAGCTCGCAGAGCGCCGCGCAGATCGACTCGAAACCCCAGGCAAGGCCGCCGCTGTCACGGCGACCTTGGTGTTCGGTGATGAACCGAACGATCAGCGCTGGGGCCGGTCCATCTCGGCGGCGAAGAAAGCCGACGCAGCCTTGAGAATCGCGTTGGCACGCTCAAGTTCTGCGTTCTCGCGCCGCAGCCGCTTCAGCTCCGCCATCTCATCCGAGCTCGTTCCTGCCCGCGTTCCGGTGTCGATCTGGCCCTGGCGCACCCACTTGCGGACTGTTTCGGGTGTCCCGACCCCGAGCAGATCGGCCACCGCTTTCATCGCCGCCCACTCCGACTCGTGCTCGCCCTTGATCTCGGCGAACATCCGCACGGCCCGCACACGCAGCTCCAACGGGTACTTCTTCGAACTCGACACGACTCCATCCTTCACAGAGATTGAAGTCTCCCGACACCCCGGGGCGGTTCACCTAGCATCGATAGCATCAGTTGGGTTGGGTTGGTGCAGGGACCAGGCGGTGGGGGTAAGCAGGCGCATCCGTCGAGACAGCGAGGTGGCGCGATGACGGAATTGGTGCGTTTCCGTTGGCCGATGGAGGCAGCGTGCTCGTCGAGGTGCCTGCGCAACATTGCCAGCGCCGGGAGGATGAGCCGATGACCAGCCGTCCGTCTTTTGCCGCGCGATGTCCATTTCCCGGTGCCGACCAGCATCGGAACCGGAGTCGAGGAGGCGATCACGCAGATCCTGACTCACCGAGAACAGTTCGACCACGCGCAACGCGGCGGCGCATTCTCACTGTCGTCGCGAGCGCCCTGGCGTTGGTGGGCCTTGCCGCTCCGGCCGCCGCGCACACTCCGGTCCTGCTCGGCTCGGACGACACCGTCGACGCCCTCGACACGAGTCCACTCGCCCCTATCGGAACCGTCTCGTTCGCCTTCTACGGCAGAACCAGCGCGGTCGGCGACACACGCGTGGTTCGCATCCAACTCTCCGGAGGCGAGCCCTTCCACGCCCAGCTCCTCATTCCCGATCTGGCCCCCGAGAACGAGCTACCCGTCCCGGAATTGCCCCGACTGTCGATCCTCGGCCCCGACCGAGCCGTGACCACTCTCGATAACACCGCACGCGCCCCCTTCTTCGAACCGTTCACCCAGACCTCGTACCTAACCCTCGCCGACACCGCCTCGGCCGCGCAGGCCGGCACCTATACCCTCGTTGTCACCGGCTCCGCGCCGGCCCGGTTCGTGATTGCCACCGGCGACACCGAACAATTCGGCGCACCACTGGTCAACGCGACCGCCGCCACCCTCGCCGACGTTCAAACCTGGTACCGCACACCTCCCACTCCGGCACCGGCTGATCTCCACCGTCCGTAACGCGTTCCCTGGGGTGCGACCGATCCGGTCAGCAGAATGCTGTGCCGAAAAACGAAGTGCCCTCCCCGGACTGCGCGCCTGGCTGATAGATCACCTCCGCGAGTAGACCCGTGTGTTCAACGGATGTGTCCCCCTCCGGACACCTTTTTATCGGGCATGTGTGCCCTCGATGCCGTGTCCAGGCACTGCCTGGACATGGCTTTTTCTACGGCCGGGCACTGACCGATGAGCTGCTCGCGGAACCGTTCACCGAACTCCGCGAGCCCGGTCTGGAATCGCACCTGGATCGAGACCGTCGAGCAACGGCATTCCGGCCCGTTTGCGGCGCGGGCGGTGTTGCAGGCCCGGACGGATGGCGCGGGCGATGAACCGCCGCATCACCGGAGATCGGAGCTGGGGCTCGGGCGAGCCCGTGCTCACGCCAGTTCGAACGCGCGATCGACCAGCGTCCGATCAGGGCCCGACAGCCGCCGGGACATGACCCCTGGCGGCGCCGCGACGTGAGAGTACTGTCACGAGCAGACATCCTCGGCCAGAGCAGCACCGACATCTCCACCGCGAGGAGAGACCGATCTCATGACCGACATCGATACCAGATCCGAAGCAGTGAACGACGCCGGAGATGGCCGCCGTGCCCACTGACAGCGCCACCGAAACCGTGCGCCTGCACGCACCGGTGGCGCGGGTGCTCGAGACCATCCGCGACCTGCAGAATCAGCCGGAGTGGATTCCAGAGATCCTCGAAGCCGACGTGCTCGAGGTGGACGAGCAGACCGGGCTGCCGGTGACCGCCCGGTTCAAGGCGTCGGCGACGGTCGGCACCGACACCTACACCTTGACCTACCGGCATCGTGACGACGGCATGAGCTGGTCGATGGTGGAAGGCCGATTGCAGACCGGTCAGGAAGGCCGGTACCAGCTCGAAGATGCCGGCCCGGACACCACATCGGTCACCTACCAGTTGACCATCCACCACAACTTGCCGCTACCCGGCTTCATCCGCAAGCGGGTGATCAAAGGGCTGGTGAACAGCACGCTCAACGGTTTACGGAAGCGAGTCGAAGCGTGAATCGGCGGACTGCCCGATAGCCGCCGAGTTGTCTGAAGTTGCTCCACCAACGCGATCGAGTCGTTGAACGCCCACTACCGCCGCCGTGCGCGCCCGTGGGCACTTCCCGACCGAGCAGGCCGCGTTGAAATGCCTGTATCTGGTGACTCGTGACCAACGACTCAGCTGTTTCGCGTACACGGCTCTGTCGGCTCGGTGCTGGCGGGCGTCAGCTACGCCACCAGGGTTCGCGGATATCGTCGCTCCCATCCGGAGTGCAGTTGACGCCGTTGACGACCTGTTCGGCGGTGATATCCCACGCTATGATCCCGTCGCCGGATCGGCCCAACTCGGCAACGCGGGCACGGTGGATACCCGCGCCGGCGTTGACATCGCAGGTCTGCACCGTGCTCCAAGCCCGTCCATCGAGAGCGGCCGCTATCCCGAGCACCGGCAGGATCAGCAAACTCAACAAGAGGGCGCCTGTCCGCGCGAGGTCGGCGGCGCGCTGCAGCGCGGTCTCCGGCCGGTTACCGCTGCGCTTGCCGGTGGTCGAGATACGTCGCCCGGTCCGATATTCGATGACGACTCCCAGTCGCAACGCGTAACCAGCCAGCCCCGCGATCACACCCCACGTGAGGCCGTTGAAGGCGCCGACGATGACACCCAGCCCGATCGGAACGATCGCCGCTTCGGCGGCCGTGACCATCAGCGGCGTCGTAGTGTGCCTGGCAGCTCCCCCACGTGCGGCCGAGTAGGCGTAGGTCACCCGGGACGCCACTATTGCCAGGACGGTCGCGAGCAGCGGCTCTGCCAGGAAAACGCCGATAACGATATCCAACCAGTTCGCCGGGCCCATCGCGCTCAAAGCGTCCCGAGCGGCGTGGCCACCATCGAGGGTCCAGCTCAACTTGAGCACCGGTACCGTCGCCAACACCACGACCACGACCACACGAGCGGACGAAACTCGAGCCCGCTCGCTGCGTTCTGTCGCTTCGGTCACCGATCGCACGATATCTGCCTGAGCCCGCTACTTGTCGTTACTGGATACGCGAGTCCGTGCCTCCGGCGTTCTCGATGCCATCGCAATCCGCCCGGCTTCGTCTTCAATACTCGGCCCGGTACTCCAACGCACCGGCGGTGGAGTACCGGGCCGACCGGACCACCCGCCACAACGAGTGCGTCTATGGACCGAGCTGTACGACTCGGGAAAACGTGCTTTCTAACCGCGCCGTCCTCCGTCATCGGTTGACGAACAGGTCGGCGGCTGGACCCGAGGTCATTGCCAGTGTCCGACAGGTCGTCAGCGACGGCTATCAGACTACGGGCAGTCGCTGTTCACGGTCTTGATCCAAACCTCCGCTGGCCGTGCGTCGATCGTGGGTGACTATGACGTGTTCCACCAGCGGTGCGACAGTGCGGTTGTCGGCGCTACCTCGGCATGCAGTAGCCAGTCCCAATCTGCCCCAACAGGTTCCCGCAAGGGTCCGCCGGCCAGTCGACCTCGTCTACGGTCCCGGAGTCGTTGGCCTCCGATGGCGAGATCGTCGGGCTGTCAGTGGGCATGGTCTCCGTCACCGTAGTAGCCGAGCTGGAGCAGGGTGGTGATCTCGCTGATCAGCGGCATCCGCGGATTGGTGCGGTTGCTCAGGTCCTGGAAGGCGGTCATCGCCAGTTCCGGGAGCGCCGCGAGGAATTCGTCCTCTGGGACGCCGATCTCGCGGAGTGTACGCGGCACTGCCAGCCGCTCGAGTAGGTCTCGCACACCCTGGAACAGTCGGCGGCGGCTCTCCTCGGGTTCATGTCCGCCGAAGACGACCCGGCCGAGCTGGGCGTACTTCTCGGGCGCGACGTAGGCCGAGTAGCCGGGGGCGGGCATGAACTTGGTCGGCAGGCCGGCGTTGTAGCGCAGCGTGTGCGGCAGGAAGACGCCGTTCACGCGGCCGTGGGCGATGCCGAACCGTGCGCCGACGGCGTGCGCCAGAGCGTGGTTGGTGCCGACGAAGGCGTTCGAGAAAGCGAGTCCGGCCAGGGTGGCGGCGTTGGACATATCGGTTCGTGCGGCCAGATCGTGCGGGTCGTCGTAGGCGCGGGGAAGCGCCTCGAAGATCAGCCGCGCGGCCTGCACACAAAAGGCATCGGTATAGGGCGAGGCGAAGATCGAGGCCAGCGCTTCGAGCGCGTGGGTGAGCGCGTCGACGCCGGTGTCGACGGTCAGGGTGCGCGGCATGGAGATGCAGAGCAGCGGGTCCACAATGGCCATGTCGGGCACCAGGGAGTAGTCGACCAGGGTCTCCTTGTGACCGCCCACGGTCAGTACCGCCGCGGGCGAGACTTCCGAACCGGTGCCCGCGGTGGTCGGCACCGCCACCAGCCGCACCATGTGCGGGCTCTGGGGATAGTCGGCCATGCGCTTGCGGGGATCGAGGAACGGCAGCGTGAGGTCCGCGAGATTCGTCTCGGGGTGCTCGTAGAACAGGCGGATCGCCTTCGCGGCGTCGATCACCGATCCACCGCCCGCGGCGATGAGCACATCGGGCCCGAACCCCTCGAGCATCGCGACGCCGCGGCGGATGGTGGCCTCGCCCGGCTCCGGCTCGACCTCGCTGAAAATCTTGACGTGCTGAGCGCGCAGCTTGCCCCGGAACTCCTCGACCACGCCGCGCTGTTCGCTCAGCGCGTCAGTGACGATCACGACGCTGTCGCACTCGACGTCGCGCAGGTTCTCCAGCGCGCCCGCGTTGAAGAACGTGTTGGACGGAACCCGGAACCACTGCGGTGGGCTGCGCCGGTAGGACACCGTCTTGATGTTCAACAGCTGTTCGTAGTTGACGTTCTCGGTGGTGCCCGAGCCGCCCCAGGTGCCACAGCCGAGGGAGAAGGTCGGGGTGAGGTTGTTGTAGATCCCGCCGAGCGCTCCCACCGCCGTAGGCGCGTTGACCAGGATGCGCCCGGTGCGCACGGCCATGCTGTAGGCGTCGACGACCGCCGGGTCGTGCGCATAGATGGCCGAGGTGTGTCCCAGGCCGCCGTGTTCGGTGACCAGGACGGCGGCGTCGATGCCGTGTCGGACGTCGCGGGCGCGCACCAGCCCGAGCACGGGCATCAGCTTCTCGCGCACCAGCGGATGCTCGGCGAGCCGGTCGAGATCCGCGGGCAGCGGAGCGAGCAGCACCTTGATCGACGGGTCCACAGTGAATCCCGCGCTGGCGGCCAGGTCGGGCGCCGGACGGCCGACGGCCTCGAGATTGGCCTTCTCGCCGCACCCGAAGGCGAAATCGGCGAGCGACTCGGCCTGCTCGGCGGTGATCAGTTGTGCGCCCATCCGTTCGAATTCGGCGACGGTCTCGTCGTAGATCGCGTCGTCGATGATGCAGGTCTGCTCGGCGGGGCAGATCACCGACGCGTCGAAGGTCTTGGAGATGAGGATGTCGACGACGGCGGCCTTGATGTCGGCCGTTCGATGCAGGTAGATGGGCGCGTTGCCGGGCCCGACGCTGAGCGTGGGCTTTCCGGCCGCGTTGGCCAGAGCGACGATCTTCTGGCCGCCGGTCACCCAGATGAAGTCGACCCCGGGGTGTTCGAACAGATAATGGGTCACCTCATGGGCGGCGTCGGGGACGACCTGCAACGCGCCCGCGGGCATGCCCGCCGCCTCGGCCGCAGCGCGCAGGATCTCGACGGTGCGCTCGCATGATCGGACGGCGAACGGCGAGGGCCGGAATAGGACCGCGTTGCGCGTCTTCGCCGCCACGATCGCCTTGTACAGCACGGTGGAGGTCGGATTGGTAACCGGGGTTATGGCCAGTACCACGCCGATCGGTTCTGCGACCCGCTTGATGCTGCGCTCGACATCCTCGCCGATGACTCCGACGGACTTCTTGTCACGCAGGTAGTCGTAGAGGAACTCGGTGGCGATGTAGTTCTTCACGACCTTGTCCTCGAAGACGCCGAAGCCGGTTTCCTCGATAGCGACCCGCGCCAGTTCGGCGGCCGACCGGATGCCGGCGCGCGCCATCGCCGCCACGATCGCGTCGACCTGCTGCTGGTCGAGTTCGCGGAATGCCTCCGCCGCGACGGACGCGGCGTCGACCATCGCGTCCACCTCGTGGTACCGGGAGATGCCGGTGTCGCCCGGTGCGATGGCGTCGGCGGTGGCAGTTTCACCGCTGCGATGGACGGCTTGGGAGGCTGGGCCGCTCCGGGTATCGGTCATGAGATCTCCTCGCGTGGAGATGCCGGAGTCCTCGGTATCAGAGGCGCGTGTTCGCGACAGTACTCCCGCTCGGCGGCGTTGACTGCGGTCTTTGTGCCCTGCTATCGGCAATGCCGCGCCGCGACGGCACCCACGTGAGCGGGTGGCCTCGTCGGCGGTAGCGGATCACCCCGCTGAATCGCGATCCGGCCGCCCGCCGAACATTCAACCTCGCGATCGCGGGAACCGGCTGCGGCTGGGCCGAGGCCGCACCACGATCGCTCGTCGCATCCCGACCGGTTGTTTGCTCGTCTTCGTGACCTTCTGCAACCGCCGCCCCTCCTCCCCACCGACGCCCCCCGCTCGGAGGTGACCGGGCAGCTCGGTGAGCAGTTCGGTGTTGATGCTGCCGAACAGCCGCTCCACCTTCCCACGGCCCTGGGGCCGGGCCACGGCCGAGTGCACGATCGCGAACTTCGAATCGGCCGCGACCTGGGCAAGGTGGTCGCTGATGAAGTCGCTGCCGTGGTCGACGTAGAGCATCTCGGGGATCCCGCACATCGGCCAGGCCGGATCGGATTTGGTCCAGATCGCCTGCCGCAAGGCGAGGGGCGTGTTCAACGCCGATGGCGCGCCTAGATTCACGGTGTAGCCGGGCACCGCGCGAGAGCAGTCGTCGAGCACCACGGTCAGCCACAGGCGCCGGTGCTTGCCGGCCTCGACGATGAGGATATCGAGCTAAGTGTGACCGGGATCAGCGACGAAGACGCACTCTCGCAAGACGGCACCGACGATCACATCCGCACGTCCTGGGAGGCGCAGATGTCCGAGGCATTCTGGTACCGCGAGTATCGACGCCCAGCTTCCTGATAAGCATCGTTGCGAGTTGTTTGGGCTCGCTGTCACCTCATCGTGCGGCAGCCCCCTTCGGTGCCGAAGGATACGGTCTCGGCGATCGCTGACAGGGTGTCGCGGATAGTTCGGGCGTTTGGGTTTTGCTATCGGGAAGGGGGCCCTAGGAGAGGGAGGACGATCGTGCATGTCGGTGGGGTGGCGTGGGCGGGGTCGAGTGCGTCGAGTACTTCGTGTATCGCCACTGGATCCGATGTCAGCTCGTTGTGTTCGGTGAAGTCGGTCGGGCAAAGATCTTGTAGTACAACGTTGTGCACGTTGGGGCCGTCGAGAAGGCCTGTGGTGTAGGGGGTGGCGATCTGGTCGTAGCGGGTGACGATCATGGTGCACGGGATCGCCGGTGTGGCACCGGGGTTCGGTTCGAGGTCTTGCAGGAACGGTGCCCCGGGTGACAGCTGACACGGTCCGCAGTGACGGGTGGCCGCCGCGCCGCTCCCGGTGGATTCCACCAGCGGCTGCACACCGGCGAGACCGCTGACCGTCGATCCGTGCAGGGGGGCGGCCAGTGCGACGTAACGGCCGATTTTCGATGCCCCGCCGAGTCGGCTCAGGTAGTAGTAGGCCACCGCCCCGCCTATCGAATGACTTACCAAGTCAACCTGTTTCGCCCCCGTGGCGGCCTCGACCCGATCTATGAAGTTGCCGATCTGTGTGGCGCTGTCCTGCACGGGAGCGGTGGCGCCGATCGGGCCCAGCCCCTCGGATCCGTAGGTGGTGGTGTACACGCAGTAGCCGGCGTCGGCCAACACTGGCGACAGTGTATTCCAGCTGATGGTGTCGTTCGACAATCCGTGGAGCAGCACAACGGGATTCGGATGTGCTGCGGTCGGCCGGCACGATCGATCGTTGGCCCCAGGAGGCGATTGCCCCGGTCCGGTCAACTCGGCCTGCACACCACCCAGATAGCTGTAGGAGGGGGCGGGATCGGGTACATGATCGTCGGCCACGGCTGGACCGGCTGTTGTCACGAGCACCGTAGCAGCCAGCGTGGCAACGGATATCACTCGTCGCATCGACGCACTCCTTCGTTTGTATAGCCGGTCAGCAGTCCTTCCGCCCCCGCCGCGGAAGGAATGACCGACCGGCCGGTCATAATGTAGCATCGGGATACGCTGGCGGCAGCCTGAGAGAGGAGAGCGGTCATGGCCCGACCCTCGGAGCCCGGTCGTAGGGCGCTGTTGGACGCCGGTTCTGTGGTGGCCGAGCGTGCGGGACTGCGGGGGCTATCGGTCAACGCTGTGGTTGCGGCGGCGGGAATGTCCAAAGGCAGCTTCTATCACCATTTTTCGGACCGACGTAGTTACATGATCGCCCTGCACCGCCGCTACCACGATGTTCTGGCCGAAGCGATCCTCGCCGAAATCGGCGATCTCGCCCCGGGTTTTTCCCGTCTTGCCGCTGGCGTCACTTCGTATCTGGATGCATGTTTGCGGACGCGCGGTACGAAAGCCTTTCTTGCTCAGTCGCGTACCGACACCGACTTGCTCGATGAGGTCCATGCGCGCAATCGAGCAGTGGCTGCAGTCATCGAGCCGGATCTACGGGCTATCGGGTGGGACGATCCTGCGGCCGTGGCGCACCTGGTCGTCGCGATGGTCGCCGAAATCGCTTTGGCCGAACTGTATGCCGATGAGCCGCAGCCGACTCTGCGTTCAGCGGTGATCGGCCTTATCAACAGGGAGTAGGCGCAGCTCGCGCAACACCGACCGGCAACACCGCCGACTTCGTGCTGTCCTCGGTCTCGAACGGTATGGCTCAGGGGGAGCCGTCGCCGCCCCTTCGGGCACGTCTGCACCGGCCAGTCTGTAACTGCGTCCGCTGCGGGTTTTCGCGTAGGCGACGAGTTTGGGTTCGGGGCTCCTCGGGTCGTGTGGTCATGCGGTGCGGGTCGAGCGCTACGCCGGCGAGTTCGAGATCGTGCGCAGGGCGAAGGAGTCGCACATCGCTTGACCGGCCTTTCGGAGGCTGCCTCATCCCCAGTGATTCCGCGACGTCCTGTCGACGTCCTGAGGTCCGAGTGAATCGGCGACCCGACTGAATCCGATTGTTCCGGCCGTATCGAGAATCCCGTTGAACTGCGGATTTGCGATTCGTCAGAACCGAGAAGAACGGGCCGAACGAGGAACTGCTCCAGCCTATTTGCGTATCGATCGCATGGAGTCGATGCTACTGATGACCGGTTGGTTTTGTCCGGCGAAGCGGCGCGACCTGCGGGTTCGTGGTTGTTGGTCCGAATCGAGGGGTAGGGGCCGTGACGTCCGGGGGCATTCATCGATCGGTTCCGCATCACTCGTCCGCCGGCTGTCTGTGAGCAACGCGTGCAGCCCATGCGGGGAGTCGCGCTCGATCAGCAAACTCGCCAGCTTCACGTCACGGTGCAGCACTCCGTGCGCGTGTGTGTAGTCCAGCGCTTCTGCGGCATCGGCGATCAGCTCGATGACGAGCCCAACCTCCAGGCCGCGCGGAGAAGCGACGAGTTCGGATGATCAAGGCGCGCCGCCGAATACACCTGTTACCGTGCAGAGGCGGTGGCCATGGGCAACTCCATGGTCGCGAGTCGCGGAGGGCTGTGAACACCATAGGGCTCCATCCGGCACAAGGTGGGTGGAACCGTGGGCGGACTTCGACAAGACTGGCCCTGTGCACTACGTCGGCCGAGTTCCTGCGCCGCCGTTGGATCAGTTCGTCGATGATATCTACTGTCTGACGGGGGTACCGCGGCACCGACGGATGAATGTGCCGTCGATGCCATCGGCGCATTTGTTTCTCAACCTGGCTGGACCGATTCGGCTGTGGGATCCGGATTCCTCGGCGGTGCCCGCCCTGTTCGTCAATGGATGGTTCATGGGCGTGTGGACCAGGCGGTTCGTGGTCGAGTATCCCGACCGGGTGCGGGTTGGGGGGGTGCATTTCAAGCCGTGGGGACTTTCGCCGTTCATCGGTATGCCCGCGACTGAGCTGCGGGACCGATGGGTGCCGGTCGACGCTGTCTGGCAACGGTCGGTGGAGCGAATCCGAAATCAGGTCGGTGACGGCGCATCTGTTGACGAGATGCTGGGGGTAGTGGAGCGGGAGTTGCGTTCGCGGTTGCCCGAGGACCGGCCCCGAGGCCTCGACCTGGTCCGGCACGCGGGCACGAGGTTGATGGCCTCGCGCGGCACCGTGTCGGTCGGTGCGTTGACCGACGCGATGGGTGTGAGCGGCAATCACCTTGCCGCACAGTTCAAGTCACATGTCGGGATCACCCCGAAGCCTATGGCGCGGA
Source organism: Nocardia sp. AB354 (assembly GCF_049538315.1). Lineage (NCBI taxonomy): Bacteria > Bacillati > Actinomycetota > Actinomycetes > Mycobacteriales > Nocardiaceae > Nocardia > Nocardia sp. AB354. Next base: position 14,888 of record NZ_JBMVFU010000010.1, read on the forward strand.
TCTACCGATTCGCGCGGCTCATCGTGTCCGTCGACGCCGAGCACCCAGTCGACTGGGCGGAGGTGGCGCACTCGGCGGGCTACTTCGACCAGGCGCATTTCAGTCGTGAGTTCAAGGCCTTCACCGGCCGTACCCCGACCGAATACTTGGCCCTGCGTCGCCGGTTCCCTGTCGATCGGGGCTTTCCGCCCGATCTCGGACCGATGCCCGCCGATTGATTTTTTACAAGCCGCACCGCGCTGGGCTCGACAAGATCGGATAAGACAACGTACGAGCCTCGAGGAGCATCAGTGGGTACCGTAATCATGCACAACGTCGTCTCGGTTGACGGTTACATCGCCGACAAGAACGACGACGTCGGCCCGCTGCACGACTGGTACTTCAACGGTGACACGCCCATCACGGCCGGCGTGGACGAAGTATTCGACCATTCCGGAACCGGCAGCCGCTTCAAGGTCTCCGCCGCCTCAGCCGAATACGTTCGCGCCATGTGGGAATCGATCGGCGCCATCGTCATGGGCCGTACCCTCTTCGACCTGGTGAACGGCTGGGAGGGCCGTCCGCCCGCGGGCGAGCACGTGGTTGTCGTCTCACACCGCCCCAAACCCGACAACTGGCACCCCGAAGCCTCCTACCATTTCGTCGACGACGTGACCGCTGCGGTAGCCACGGCCCGCGAGCTGTCCGCCGACCGAAACGTCGCTGTGAATGCCGGCGAGGTAGGCGGCCAGATCCTTGCGGCCGGCTTGGTCGACGAAGTAGCGATGGACGTGGTGCCGGTCGTATTCGGTTCTGGCAAGCCCTATTTCGGTGGCATCGACGGTCGACACCGCCTGGAGGATCCGCATGTGATCATCCGCGGCGAGGGCGTACTTCACCTGAGGTTCCGAGTCCGCAACTAGCCGTGTGCACCGGGCAACTCACGCACGCGATGGGATCCGCCTCCTCGGTGCGGTGCGTGCCTGGTGTAATCAGCCGGTCGCCCGCCGCCGGCTGCAAGCGCAGACCGTCGCCATCGTGAAATTGGTTGTGGCTGTTGCTCTTCCCTTCCCGTGCTGGCGCTGTTGGGGGTAGGCCGCGGACTCTTTCGGTGCCGGTCAGCCGCTGACGTGGGCGGGGTTGTCGAGCCATTGCAGCCTCTGCCCGGGGCTGTGCAGGGCGTGGTCGAACTCAGGCCGCTGCGTGTTCGAAAGGTAGTCGATTGCAGACGAATTGACGTGTGTGGTGAAGTTCGGCTCTGGCGCCGATCTCGTTCACGGTGTTGTGTGGTCGCCCGCGGAATTCAGCACGGTCGCGATCAGCGCGGTACCTTCGCCGGTGCGGCCGCCCGGACCTGGCTGATAGACAACCGATTCCGGCGTCAGCTCGCCGCCGCAGCCATCGCATGTCACCTTCGCCTCGACTCGATGACCGCACGTGCGATGGTGCAGAACCAGCGGCGGCCCCTCGGCCCCGGATTCCCATTTATCACCCCACGCCATGAGGGCGAACAGCACCGGAATCAACTCCTGACCCTTGTCGGTCAGGTGGTATTCGTATCGGTCGGGCCGCTGCTCGTACCGGTGACGGCGCAGTACTCCCTGGTCCACCAGCCGCTGCAATCGCTGGCTCAGCACGTTGGTGGCGATACCGAGGTCGCGCTGCAACTCCTCGAAACGCCGCAGTCCCAGTGCCGCATCGCGAAGGATCAGCAGGGTCCACGAGTCTCCGACGATCGACGCCGAACGCGCGATCGAGCACGCGATCTCGTGGAAGTTCTTTCGCCCCATCTTCCGTCCCTTGCTTTAAGCAAGCTAGCTGCTTACAGTCGTTTTATGTATCACACCATCGTACGGTTCCTGGTCCGGAGAACGTGGCGCCGCACCGGCTCGGGCGATCACGAGGCCGCCGTGGCGATGGCGGCGCCGGACCTGCGATTCCGCTTTCTCGGCGATACCCCGCTCGGTGCCGACCTGCGCGGACCGGAGGCGTTCCGCGATTGGTTCGCTCGCTTCGATCAACTGCTGCCCGGACTGCGCCTGGAATTGGTGGATGTGGTCTCCAGCGGCCCGCCCTGGAGAACGAAGGTCGCGGTCCAGCTGGAGGTGAGCGGAACCCTGGCCGACGGCAGCGGTTACCGCAACACCGCGATGCAGTGGCTGACCCTGCGCTGGGGCAAGCTGGTGGACGATCTGGTCCTGGAGGACACCCTGACCCTGCAACGCGCCCTCGGCCGGCAGCAGGTAGACGGGGCGATCGCCCGATCGCTGTGAGGCGGTCGGCAACACCCGATCGACGACCTCCACGTCGCCACCACGAAGCCGCTCAGCAGCCGCACCGGATCATCATCGTCGACGACGACATCGTCGGGAGTGCCTCGGGCCGGCGCGAACCCAGCACGAAGACCTGCAAATCCGGCCGGGGCCACCGATCGGCAGTCAGCCCAGGCTCGAAGGTCGTGCGGCCCATTCGAGAGAGCCTCGCAGGTACGCAGGAATTCGGCGTTTCCGTGACTGCCCGGGGCGAACTGTGTTGGACGGCAGCCGCTTACGCGAATTCTTGCTGACGCCGCGGCGTAACGGGGGGCTGGTACGGATCGATACCCGTGCGAACGTTTGCGGTATCGGACTCGAGGGGGACTCATGCGTACCAAGTCACTGATTGTTGCCGGCTTCGCGGCGAGCGTCGCCATCACCGTCAGCGGTTGCGACCCGGCCTCCACTCCCGGGTCGCTGTCCACAACTACTCCGGCGGCCCAAACTTCGCAGCCGCCAGCACGAACCGGGCAACCCGCCCAATCGGGACACGCGACCGAGCCCGGCGGCAGCGTCCCCGAGACGGCCGAGGCTACGGTCGTGCCGGCGCCCGGGGCCGCTGCCGCCGACCCGGCTACTCCCGCCGACACCGCATTCCCGAAGTGTGTGACCGCCCAACTTCGTCTGGATAAGGGTGTCGGCGGCCCGGTGGGAGGGGACTGGTTCCTACGGTTCATCAACTCCAGCTCGCGAACCTGTGTCCTGCAAGGTTTCCCGGGCGTCTCGCAAACCAACGGCCCCAGCGATGACCCGGTGGGCGAGCCCGCCGTGCGGGACGAGGGTCCGCAGGCGCCCAAGCCCGCTCCGGTCACGCTCACACCGGGCGGGGCAGCTCAATTCGAGTTCATCACCTATCCCAAGCAGATCAACGATTGCTCAGCCCTGCGCACCACGACCCTGCGCGTCTACCCGCCCGACAACACCGAATCGCTGTGGCTGCCCTGGGACAACCTGATCTGCCCGAGCCCGCAGCGCATGCTCGTCGTCCGCGCGATCAAGCCGCTGTAGGCGCTGCTGCTGATAGGTCCTTCCTCCCACGATGGGATCCGGCCCTCCCGCTGCCTGTGCGGGAAGGTCGCAGGCGGTGCCCACAACGATCGCCGGTGCGGCAACCGAGAGGTGATGTCGGGAGGGCAAGCCGTTGCACCCGTGCGCTTTTCGCGAGATCGGCCTGGTCTGGCCCGCGGGCAGGCCGCGGCCCGATCGTTCTCACCGCGTGACGGGCTTCGGGCCCGGTTGCGGGCCGGTGTTCAGCTGTTCGGGTAACACGGTGAAGTGGCGGACGAAACCGGACAGGACGGGCAGGTCCTTCGGTGTGCTCCACTCGCCGAGCAGGTCGCCGGTGACGGTGTCGCTGTAGAGATAGTGACCGTGCGTGGGTTCGTCGAGGTCGTAGGCATCCAGGTAGATCCGCCATCGGCCGTCGGGGAGCGGGATCACGCACTGTCCCTCGCGCGGTTGTCCCGGGCCCGGTCCGCCCCAGCGCGCCCAGTTCCCGGTTCGCGCGAACGTGTACGGGCCGACCAGGCGGTCGGCCACCGCGACCTCGACGTTCTTGGTCGATTCGTTCTTGACGAACGCGTAGTAGCGTCCCTGCGACAACTTGACCGTGGTGTCGATGTAGCCGAGGCCGCCCGGTGCGGGAATGACGCCTGCCAGCGGTATGGGCGTGGTCCAATGCAGCCGGCTCAGCGATGAGGTGGTCGCGGTCATGACGCAGGGCCGGAAAACCGTGCCGTCGTTGATGTTCACCAGGACGCTGACCGTGCCGTCACGGTCGACGAACCATTCCGGCGCCCAGGTATGGGTGACACCATCGAACGGAATTGTGTACTCGTACAGGAACTCCCAGTTGATCCGGTCGCGGCTGCGCGCGAACCCGATGGTGTTGCCGTCCCATGCGGTCGTGTACGTCACGTAGTACTCGCCGTCGATGTGACGAAAGACGCTGGGGTCGCGGCACAAGCCCTTCTTGGTGGTGGCCGCCGCTGCCGGGGTGTCGGCGGGGTCGGCGTCCGGCGGACGGTAGGCGTCGGCCTGGACGAGCCGGAAATTCGTTGCGTCGGTGGACTCGTAGACCCACATATCGGTCTGGCTGGCGTTGGTGAACGCCGTCATCGTGTATCGGATCGGCGGGGCGGCGGCCACTGCGCGTCGGGATGCCACAGCGCTCAACGGTACGCTCGCTGCCAGGGCGAGCATCGCTCTGCGGGACAGCCCGATCGACGTCATATACGGATTATTCAGCCCGTGAACGCTGAATGATTGCTGACACACCGCGCGTGGTGAGTAGGTCCATATGCTGCTGTTGTGGTGGCAGCACAGGCGCCGACGCCGGCCGTCCCGGGCGGCCGCCGGACTCTGCAGCGTTGGCCGTGGAGATGAGGCATGCGCGTCATCTGGTCTGCGAGCCGGGGCGATGCCGTCTAAGCATTTGAGTCCTCAATTCATCCGCCCGCTGGTGTGGGCAACTCTCGGCGAAAGAACGGCCGAGTGGGCCGTCTACCTCTGGTGCGTCAGGGCGAAAGGGTTGTGTTCGTTGGTGCCGTGGTGATGAAGCGGTGCTTGTAGTCGGTGGGGGTCAACCCGAGGTGGCGGGCGAAGGCGCGACGGAGGGTTTCGTCGGTGCCCAGCCCGCTGCGGTGCGCGGTGGCGGTGACGGTGTATCCCTGCAGCAGCAGTTGCTGGGCGTGCTCCACCCGCACGCGTTCGAGCCAGCGCGCGGGTGTGGAACCGATGTCGGCGTGGAAGAGTCGCGTGAGATGTCGCGGGCTCACGCCTGCGACCGCGGCCATGGTGGCGGTGGTGTGCGCACCGGCGGGGTCGGTGAGTACGGAGTCGATGGCCGCACGCAGGGGCTCGGTGCGCGCGGGCGGGGTGGACAGGGCGTGGGAGAACTGCGACTGGCCCCCGGGGCCGCTGCATGAACATGACCAATTCCTGTGCCACGGTCCGGGCCACGCCGGCTCCGTGGTCGTGCTCGAGCAGCGCGAGAGTCATGTCGATACCGGCACTGATACCCGCGGAGGTGAGATAGCGGCCATCGTGCACATGCAAAGCGTCGGTCTCGACCTGGATGCGCGGGAACCGGCGTGCGAGGGTGCCGGTGTGGCGCCAGTGGGTGGTGGCGCGGTGACCATCGAGTAGTCCCAGCACCGGCAAAATCGCCGAGGGTGCGTCTTGCGACGTGACCAACGAGGATTCCATCCACCACGTCGTTCGGACCGTACTCGACAGTCAGGGCGCCTGGACGTGCTTGTCACCAGCGCAGGTATCCAGGCGCGCGGCAGCCTCGACACGCTCGACGCCGGTACATTGCGCGACTGTCTCGACGTCAATGTCGTCGGCACATTTCTGGCCTGCCAGGCGGTCGTGCCGACGATGCGACAAGCTGGATACGGTCGCATCGTCACTCTCGCCAGCGCCCTGGGACTGGTCGGCGCCGCCGGCCGTGCGGGCTACGCGGCGAGTAAGGGTGCGGTGGTCCAGGTCACCCGTAGCCTCGCCGCTGAACTGGCGGGTACCGGAATCTGTGTCAATGCACTGGCACCCGGCCCCTTCCGCACGGCCTTGAACGACAACATCGACGGCGATCCCCACGTCCAGGAATTTCTCGACCACCAAGTCCCGATGCGCAGGTGGGCTGACTCGGAGGAACTCGTCGGTGCGGCAGTCTTGCTCGCAAGTCCTGCGGCCTCCTACCTCACCGGCGCTGTACTACCGGTCGACGGTGGATGGACCGCGCACTGAGCTCGCCATCCACTGATGAAGCCGCACAACGCACTTCACAACCGCTCCGCACAGGCCGCCGCACCTGACACAGGACCGCGCCCAAACTGCGCGGCCGTGGACTACCCCCAGTTGGCAGCCAGGGTGAGGCAGAACGGGTGGCCGCTCGGATCGAGCAATACCCGCCAGCTCTCACCGGGCTGAAACTCCGGCACCGTGGCGCCCAGTTCGACCAGTTGCTTACTGGCGATCTTGAGGTCTTCGACCGCCAAATCCAGATGGAACTGCTTGGTGCCGTTCTCGTTCGGCCAGGTCGGCGCCTGATAGTCGGGGATCGTGCCGAATCCGAGCGCGTGATCGGGGCCTGTGAGCATGGCGTACTCGTCCTGCGCGTGCGCGATCTTCCAACCGAGCGCCGCGGCCCAGAACTCGGCGTCTCGCCGTGCGTCGGCACTGTCCAGGGTGAGCATTTTCAACGTGGCAACGGCCATGGGGTTTCCTCTCCGCAACAAAATTACTGTCAGTCAGACTGCAATACCGGCGCCGAAGGCGATTGCAAAAACGCGACACTGGCCGCGCGCGGGATCGGCGGCGGCCGCAAGCGGTCCGCCGACGCCCGTGTACTGACCGCGTATGCCGGATCCTTCGCGACATCCGCCAGCGAAGAAACGGTTTACCCCGTAGCCGCTTTTCGTGACAGCGACAAGCGCGGTTGTGTCTTCATGTCGCTGTCGGCATGCCGGTTCTGCGGCCGGTTACAGCGACCCGCGAATCTCACCGCGCGGGAATGCAATTGACCCCGCTCGAGGCCCGTGCCGTGGCCGTTTCGGCTCTCGGAGCCTTTCACCATGTAGCGTCCCGTATCACGACGCCGGCTCCGCATCGGTGAGAACAACGCCCCAAGGGAGAGCGCTTATCGTGGGACGATGCCGCTCGCGCCAGGTGACCAGTTCGCGGGATTCGTTGTGAAAGCCCGGCTCGGGCACGGCGGCAGCAGCGCGGTGTATCTGGCCGAGGATCCGGAAGCATCGCGGCCTGTGTCACTGAAGATTCTGGGACCGGACGACAGCCGGTCGCCCGAGGCACGGGCACGATTCGTGCACGAGTTCGAAATTCTGTCCGCGCTGCGGCACCCGAACATCGTGCGGATGTATCGACACGGTGAAACCGACGGCAAGCTCTGGTCCGCCCGCGAGTACGTTCGCGGCGCGACCGTGGCGAAGCTGGTTCGGATGCCGCACCAACGCCCGGATCTGCGGCGGGTGCTGCACGTGCTGGCAAACGTGGCCGCTGGATTGGATTATGCGCACGCCGAGGGGGTGGTCCATCTCGACGTGAAACCGGCGAACGTGCTGTTCGGCGCATCTACAGTGAAAATCTCCGACTTCGATCAGGGCCGGTGGCTGCACCGGCCCGAACCGCCCCTGGCCACCAATGGTTTCGTCGTCGTGTCGGTACCGTATGCCGCACCCGAACTGCTGCGGGCGGACGCGATATCCCCAGCGACCGACCAGTACGCCCTGATCTGCTCGGCCATCGAGTTGCTCACCGGCCGTCCGCCGTTCCCTCGCGAGAACCTCAAAGCCACCGCCCAGGCGCAACTGCGCGAACCACCGCCGGAGATTTCCGAACGTCAACCCTGGATCCCGCCCGAAGTCGACCCGATCCTGCACCGGTCACTCGACAAGGATCCCGGCGCCCGTTACGACTCGTGCAGCGAACCCATACACCTGCTTACCGAAGTACTCCAGCACATCGATCCCAGTCCCCTCGCTCCCGTCCTGAACCGTCTGAAAGCCGCACTCACCCGACCGCACCTGCTGAACTCCACACTCGGACGGACAAAGGAAAGGCGACCGGGCGCCAAGCCGGTTCCGGGGCTGCATAGCGGTAGGTCGGGGTACCGCTGATCCCGCCGCGCGCGGGCGATTCGACGACTCCCTCACGCATACCAGCGGCGGTCCGATCGGCATCGCCGTGCTCATCGACATCTGGATGACGGGCAGCTATATCGGCTTTTGCATTCTGCTCACAGAGCCCCGGGCGCCACTGGAAAGTGAGCCAGCGCTTGCTCCGGCGACGTGGTTTTGTCCGGCGAAGCAGCGTGACCTGCGGATCCGTGATTTCGCGGTCCGGCAGGCGCCCGATCGGTGAAACCAGACGGCGGTGTGCCGCATCGCCACCAGCCTCGCCGCCGTCGCAGTCGCATTGCACGAGGTGTTCGACGCCTCCGCACGCTCCCGACAGGTTCGAATTGTGGGGCCGCCATCACCGAAGAAGCTCTTCGGCAATTCGGCACGAAAACCTCACTGCCGCTGTGGCTTCCAGTATCCACCGTGTCCACCACTCCTTCGCCGACACCACTGCCGGCCGGGTAGCGGACCTGCCGACATGGCGGCTCCGCCGCACCGCACGCACGCCCGACACACGCAAACACCACGTCACCGATCAGAAATCCTCCGCTACGTCGTCAGCTCTGATAGCCCCTCGCAACAGTGGAAGGATTGATGACCATGACCGACGCCGGAGCGCTGGGCGCCGATGAGGCCACGTTCATCGAGGCAGCCCGCTCGGGCGACACGGCGCGGTTCGCGGACATCACCGAGCGCCACCGGCGTGAGCTGCAGGTGCACTGCTACCGGATGCTCGCGAACTACGAGGACGCCCGGGACTTGACGCAGGAGACGTTTCTGCGAGCGTGGAACAAGCGGGAGTCGTTCCAAGGCCACGCCACGCTGCGGACCTGGTTGTACCGGATCGCGACCAACGCCTGCCTCGACTTCCTGGAGAAGCGCAACGACCGGACACCCGTACCGTACGGGCTGTCGGACCCCGGCTCCGAGGTGCTGTACCTGCAGCCGTACCCCGACCGGATGCTTCCCGACGACCCGCAGGATTCGGTCGTGGCGCGGGAGACGATCGAGCTGGCGTTCATCGTCGCCGTGCAGCACCTGCCGCCGCGGCAGCGGGCGGTGTTCATCCTGCGCGACGTCCTCGGCTTGCCGGCGCCGAAGGCCGCCGAAGCCCTCGAGCTGACCGTCGCATCGGTGACCAGCGCACTACAGCGGGCGCGTGTGACGATGCGCGAGCAACTGCCCGGCCGCCGCCTCGACTGGCGGAGCCCTGCCACTCACGAGCTGTCGGATGACGAGCGCGGCGTGGTGAAGTCCTACATCGACGCCCATGAGCGCAACGACCTCGACGGATTGATGTCCCTGCTGCGCGACGACCTGCGCTTCGCGATGCTGCCCGATCCGGGCACCGTGATCATCGGGGCTCAGGACGCGGTGGACGGCTGGGTCTCCGGTGGGCTTTTCCAGCGCGGCTACGACGACTGGCGCTGTATCGCCACGACAGTCAATCGAATGCCTGCCGCCGTGCTTTACCTCCGCACCCCCGACGACCCGGAGTACCGGCTGTTGAACATCGCGGTCCTGCACATCGCCGACGGGAAGATCGCTGCGCTCACCGGATTCGACGCCACCGACAAACCATGGCTGGGCCTGCCCCCGACACTGTGATCCCGAGGTATCTCCAGCGAGTCGGTCAATACCTCACTCTGGTCCGTACTCATCGCCTCGTCTCGTATCGGGTCAGCACCACGCCGCCGGGAAACGTCCGCGTTTCCACCAGATTCAGGTTCACCCAGCTGTCCAGCGCCGGGAAGAACGATGTGCCGCCGCCCACCAGGACCGGATGGGTGACGATCGCGTACTCGTCGATCAGCCCGGCACGCATGGCCGCCTCGGCGAGCGTCGCGCCGCCGATGCCCATCGTGCCGCCGCCCTCGGCCTTGAGCCGGGTGATTTCGGCGACCGCGTCGCCGGTGACCAGGCGGGTGTTCCAGTCGACTTTGTCGATCGTCGAGGAGAACACCACCTTCGGCGTGTCCCGCCAGTTCCGCGCGAACTCGATCTGCGCCGGGGTGGCGTCGGGCTGCTGGTCACCGGTCGGCCAGTAGGAGCTCATGGTCTCCCACAGCTTGCGCCCGTACAGCGACACCTCGTGCGCTCGCTCCTGGCCGAGCCACCACTGGAACCGTTCGTCGCTCGGCTCGCTCCAGCCGATGTCGTCGCCAGGCGCGGCGATGTAGCCGTCCAGTGTCACGTTCATGCCGAAGACTATTTTCCGCATTGTTGCCAGCCTCTCGTGAGTCGATCTCACACGTACAGACTGCCGCGCCGCGAAAACCTAATCTACGCACGATCTGCGACCGCATGTGGTCCTCGCACAACCGACTCAGCCGACGCACTCCGTTGAGCTCGAGCACCACGCCGGTTACAGCACGCTCATATAGTTTCCGTAACAACCGTTCAGGGCGTCCGTTGCGGCTTCGGCGATGATCTCGCGGCTGTCTTGCGAACATCGGGTCAGAAACATCCGCACACGAGGCCCGGACCAACCGGCTGCCGCGACCGCCGGCCAGTACGCCAGGAACTTGTGGTTGAGATCGTGGAAATTGGCCTCGGCGTAGTCGGGGACGGCGTCGACCGCGTAGTCGGGGAATTTCAGTCGGAGCATCGCGACCGCCCGCAGCGCGCCGTCGGCGAGAAGCTCGACATCTTGTTGCAGGCACCACAGGGCGGGAGCAGGGTCGTTGTCGGCGTCGCGGCCCAGGCGGACGACGGCGTCGCCGAGTGCAGCGTTGACCGTGGTTGCCGATCGTGGTTGCAGCGCCAGTTTTTTCAATAGCTCGACATCCGCGCCGCTGCCGGTCGTACCCAGTGCCATGATCAATTGGTACTGCGTTTCCCAGGTGCGTTTGTCCAGCACTTCGTGTTCGAGCGCGGTGCGGACTCGAGCCGCTGTTGTCGGGTCTGCGAGCGCGCGCAGCCGTTTTGCGCCGCGTCGTCGTCGCGTCGAGAGCGAGTCTGTGAGTAGCGCCAATGCGTCATTGCGTGTCAGCGTCATCGAGTTCGGCCTATCCGTGTTTCATAGCTTGTCGATCCATCGCGGATAGTTCCATGCCGCACTGACAAAGACAGACTCCTCTTCCTCGGCGAACATCCACCCGCGCCGCCTATTTCGCGATTCCGCCTATTTTGCTTTGTGTCGATTCGTGTACACAGCCGGTCCAACGCGTGGGCTGTCGCGTAGCGGTTCTGGTTTCCGCGCGAGGCAGCCATCTGGGCGGCGTCGCCGCTTCGCGGGCCAGATCGGCCAGCGCGATTCGAAAGTGTGGGGCACGTGTCGTGTACACGCGGAAACCCATGGTCCACAAGCCAACTCGCCCGTATCTCGATGTCGGCGGAGTGGCGGGGAAGGGGCCGCGCCACTGGTCTGTTTCCGGCGCTCTGGAATGGGAAATCGTGGGTACGTCGACCGGTCGCCGCGGATTTCTCGTCGCGCCGACGACTTCGTAGTGTCTTCGGCGCGGCGGCCCGGCAGGGGCCGGAAGGAGTCTCGGGCGGATGCAGACGGCGACGTACCTGTCGATCGGCGGGCTTCTGGTGGCGAGTGGGGCGGTCCTGGCATTCATCGCGGCGATCCGCGTGGCCTTGGAGCCCCGCCGGCTCTCGACAGGATTCGTCCTGCTGGCGGCGGTCACGCTGCTGGGCGTCGGCGGCGCGACCGCGGTCGTCGGACTCGGCCCCGACGCGCCTTCGTCGTTCGGGGTGGTCGTAGTACTCACGGCTCCGTTCGCCGTGGCCGGTATCGCGTTGCTGGTCAACGGAATCGAGCTGATGTCACGGGAGGGGATCGCCGCGACCACCGCGTTGCCGGTCGTGCTCGGGGCCGGCTTGATCGGCGCGGTGGCCGCGGTCGTCACGGTCGCGTCCGGTCCGGCGATGCCGGGCTGGGCCATTCAGTCCATCGTTCTGGTCGCCGCGGTCGCGGTCTATTTCGTGGCGCATCTGATCGCGTTCGGCGGCTACGCACTGATCTACGGCAGTCTGGCGGCTCGTCCCGAAGCCGATGCGGTCGTGATTCTCGGTTGCGGCCTGAATCGCAGATCGGTCACGCCGCTGCTGGCCGCGCGACTGGACCGCGGTATCGACGCCTACCGCACAGCGCTGCGGTCCGGACGCCAGCCGGTCCTGGTCACCTGCGGTGGACAGGGGCCCGACGAGGCGACGACCGAAGCCGACGCGATGGCGCGCTACCTCACCGCCCGCGGCGTCAGCGGACACGCCATCGTCCGAGAACGGCACTCGCGCAATACCGCCGAGAATCTGCGTAATTGCCTGCGCGAACTGAACCGGCGCGGTATCGATCCGGAGCAGCTCCGAATCACGGTGGTAACCAGTAACTTTCACGTTCTCCGGACGGCCGGGCTGACCCGCCGCCTCGGCATCGATGCCCAGGTCCTGGGGTCTCGGACCGCCGCCTATTTTCTGCCCGCCGCCTTCTTGCGCGAATTCGTCGCGGTATTGGCGACCCATTACCGACGCAGCCACATCACGGTCGCGGTCTCGCTTCTGGTCGTCCTGCTGGCCGTGATGGTCCTGCCCTGAACATCGGGCCGTGCTTCACGCCGGACGGGTGAGATGACTGGCCAGTTCTGCCCGGTGAACCGGTGTGACCTGTGCGTTTGCTGTTGTTCGTGAGTGGTGCGGCCCACGAGTTTGCTTGACTGCAGTGGAATCGGGCACCAGGCTTGAACGCAGAGTATATAATCCAGCGCTCACTCGAGGAGACGATGGAGCTATGTCCAGCGAACATCTGTCCGAAGAGCCTCAATCGCAGCGGGGAGCCAAAGGCTCGCGAGACACCGGGTCGGATGCGCCGGGCGGCGGCCCGACCGATCGCCCGGCCGGCGCGTTCGACCAAGAAGAAGTCACGTCAGCCCGTGATCAGAACCAGTCCGAAGACGACGTCGCCACGACCGGGACGCGTCCACCTGGCGACGCTGAATCGGCCGTGCCGCCCTATGAGGGCCGCCGGACGAGCGCGGAAGAGGTAACCGGCACCGGCGGAGCGGGGAGCGGCGCCAGGACAGCCGGCGCGACACGTCCGGTGGCCGACCCGAATTTCAAATCCCCTGCGCCTGACCAGACTTCCGGCGGGGCCACCGCCTCCCCGGCCGAGGAGCAACCGGCATCGCAGGCACCCGAAGTCGAGGGCGCCGACGAAGGGGCCGAGGGAGGACATCACGGCGGCGTGCGCAGAGCCGAGGACCAGCCTCGGGAATCACGGCCGCAATAATCGCTACGGCGAGTCGGTTCACCTCGCGGGTTGTCGGCGAGGAGCCCTCTGCCGCGTTGGTCGGCATCGTTGGCGACGGTCCGGACGCGATGACGGAATCGTTATGTTTTTCGACGCATATCGAACTACTCGACCGCCAGAAATGCACGATTCGCCTCGATTCGTGAACGCAATCCTCGACGACATCGAGATTTTTCACAACCGTCGGCGCCGCCACTCATCAGCCGCCGTCGAGTAGTTCCGTCGCACTTCAGCCACGGTTTCGCGCACAAAGCACCGATATTTGCGCGACCACGAATTATGTGTCGATTTCGCAACCCGCTTTCGTGGTCAGGATCGCGGACGCTTGCTAAAGTCGCTTGGCGCAACCCCCCCGGCAGGGGAGACTCCCGGCAGTTTCGTCCGAACAAAGGATGTCGCTTGTGAGAGGGTTTCTGGCAGCTGTGGTCACTGTTCTCGTCGCCAGTGCGTGTTTGGGCGAACAGTCTGCTCGGGCGGACGAAGGCCCGCCCATTGGGCCGATCACGCAGTCATCGCCCGGAAATCCCCCGCCCTCCCCAATGCAGAACTGGATCGACCAGAACATAAAACCGCCGCAGTTGACCGCCGGCCCCGAGCAGTCCGCCGCTGATCAGCAGGCGGCGTTGTGGCGGGCGATTTTGTCGTCGCCGACCGGGGATCAGACCTTCGATGCCTGGCCTGCGAATCTGGCCGCGCTGGAGCCGGGGCAGATCTTCGAGTCGCGTGACGTGACGGCGACGACAGCGCAGCATATGGCGGCGCCGATCGAGCGGGCGGTGCTATTGAAGTTTCGCTCGACCTCGGCGACGGGCACGCCCTCCTTCGGCACCGCTACATTGATCGTCCCGGCGGCGTCGTGGAACGGTCCGGGGCCCCGTCCGGTGGAGGTGGACGCGATGCCGATCAACGCACTCGGGTTGCACTGCACGCCGGGCTATCAGTTGTCGCACGGCATACTCGATCGAACCAACACCGATCTCGTCTGGTTTCTGCCGGCTATCTGGTCGGCCCTGAACAAAGGGCATGCGGTTCTCCTGCCCGACCATGAGGGCCCGCTGATGGCGTACGGCGAGACGAATGTGGCCGGGCACATGATGCTCGATTCGATTCGCGCCGTGCGTAATGCCCTGCCGGAGTTCGGTAACAGTCGTTATGTGGTCGAGGGCTACTCGGGCGGAGCGATCGCCGCGTATGCCACCGCGATGTTGCAGAGTGAGTACGCGCCGGATCTGTCGGACGTTCTGGTGGGCGTGGCCTCGGGGGGACTGGCGGCCGACTACCGGGATATCGCCCACCGTTTCAACGGCGGGATCGCCTCCGGCATTCTGTTGTCGGTGTCGACGGCGATAGCGCGTGAGCATCCGGAGGTGCTCCAGTACATGAATCATCTCGCGCAGTGGGTGACGACATCCCCGACGCGGGATCTGTGTGGTGACGCCGATGGACCGCTCGGCGTCGTCGGTATTCCGATGGATGTGGCGACGAATATCAGCAACCCACTCGACAGTCCGATGGCCGACAATCTGTTTCGCCAACTGGATCTGTCCGACCGGACGTCGGGTGTGCCGCTGTATATCTATCACGGTGCGTGGGATCCCTGGATTCCCCTGGAGGACGCTCAGCGTATGTACGGTGAACAATGCAGCCGCGGCGTTCCGGCCGTTTTCCGCACAGTGCCCGGCGAACACCTGAGCAGTTACGTCACCAGCTATCCGGGCCTCAGCGAATGGATAGACGGTCGGCTGCGCGGCGAACCGGCACCGAGTGAATGCCCCGGGAGGTAGCTCGTAATGCATTTCTATGTCGAGCACAACCGCGGCCACCACGTCCGCGTGGCCACACCCGAAGATCCGGCAAGTACCTGGTTCGGCGAGTCAATCTGAAGATTCCTGCCTCGCAGCGCTCTGGGCGGCTTCCGCTCGGCACTCACCGTGGAACGAGAACGCTTGCCCCGCCGTGAAAAACGGTGGTTCAGCCGGGACAACCACCTGCCGCAGGCGTGGTGCATGAGTGTCGTGCTGTTCGGCACTTTGATCCTCGTCTACGGGCTCACGAAATTCGCTGTGGCCGAGTATCTTTGCGGGTGCCCTCGGGGCGACGTCGTAGATCGGATCCGGGTGCGGGAACGATCGGACAAGCGTGGGAGATGTTTGGCATGTTCGACGACGATCTCGTGCGAGATTCGGTGGAGCGGGCCGATGCGTTCCAGCGCGCGCTGGTCGCTACCCTGTGCCTGAATCGGGCGGCCGTTCTCGCCGCCACCGATCGGGCCGACCGCGAGGTCGCCGGACTCTGCCGGCTCATCGACGACTCGCTCGAATACTGTCGCGCTCGGGCGGTCGGTGCCCCACCGCGGATCTGCCCGGAGCTCCTCGCCACGCGATTCCGCGACATTCTCGGCGCTGACGATCTGCCTTTCGAGGAGCCCGACGGTGTCGGGGCCTGGTACATCGATGTGGTCTCGATAGCGGATTACGTCGTGAGGACGTGGAACGAGCCGGATGCCGGCGATTCGCGATGCTTCGACGTCCTGGTCGCCTGCTACTCCCTGGCAGGAATGCTGCAAGACGATCCCCGGCCCCCCAGCTCCTGGGAGCTCGCCGAGCTCGAGACTGCGAGACAGATCAGCGACCTGCGAGCGGTGGACGGCCTTACCGAGCCGATCGCTCCCGACCGCCTCGGCGCCCTGCTGGCGGAGTCGCAGCCGCTTCGCGAAGCGTATGCGAGGCGATTCCAGGATGTCCTGTCCGACCATGAATTCGGGCTGTGACGCCTCTGCTGTGGGAGTTGCGCGGAGATCCGGTCGGATTTCGAGAGTTGCGGCCCAGTTTTCCGGGACGATCGAATCGCCGGGCATGGCGTTCGGCGGCAAGGTCGCAGTCCAGCCGACCTGATTGTGGTTTACCACTATCGCCTGCCGGCTGACGATCCCAAACATCACGTGACGTCGAGTAATCCTTCCTCCCGAATCTTGTGCTGGCTACGCTGGCGCAATAGCACAAGTTGACGGGGAGGGAAGGAGTTCGACCATGTCTGCCACCTCTCCATACCAGCAAGGCCTCACCATATCCGGGCGCCCCATGTCGTTGCCGTTGAAAGACGTGCGGGCCCTGTCACGGCAGATGGTCAGGCATTTCGTCGAAACCGTCGCCCCCTGCGGCACCTTGCCGGGTGATGCGATCCACGGCGACATCACCACCATCACCCGCGTGTGCTTGGAGCTGGCAGTCAGCATGCTGGACGGCAGCAACATCCCGGAGAAGACCGGCCGGCTCGAGGACGCCGCGTGTCAATGGGCTCGCGAGGGCGTGCCCATTGGGACGATTCACCACGCCATCCACGAAGGCTTCAAGATCGGCTTCGACCTGGTGGTGTCCACCGCCTTGGCCAAACAGCGTGCCTCCGGCACGGCCGACATCGATCCGATGCGCGCTCTCAGCACTGCCGACTACGAGAGCATTCTCGATGCCGCCAAACTCGTCGTCGAGATGCTCGACACCATGACCACGGCGGTCTCGGTGGCCTATGTACGCGAACTGCGCGCGGTCGTGTCGGAGCACCACACCGCGGTGCACACGCTCACCTCGGCACTGCTCGGCGGACACCCCACATCCACGATGGCCCGTGAGTGTGGCATCGACATCGCCGACCGCTATCGCGTATTGGCACTCGCTATTCCTTCCCACCCGGACGAATCCAACCCGATGCTGGACGCGAAGGTCGTCGCCCGGCGCAAGCTCCGGCGCCTGCAGGCAGAGCTGGCCCTCCGCTGCGACGACACCGTGCTGTCATTGCTGTCGATCGACGGCGGCACCCTGCTCATCCCCGCCGATCACATCACCGAGAGCGCCCTCGAAGATCTCATCGGACATCTGTCGCGGGCGGCGCGCGTGCCCATCACCGCCACTATGGTCACCGCCTCTACCGACACCCTGCCCACTGCCGCGGATCAAGCCCACGAACTGCTCGACGTCGTCTCCCGGCTGGGATCGATGCCGGGCCTGTATCACTTCGAGGACCTGGCTCTGGAATATCAGCTCACCCGCCCCGGCCCCGGCCGCGAACATCTCGGGTCGCTACTCGATCCACTGGACGAGCATCCCGAACTGCTGGAGACATTGCAGGTCCACATCACGCACAACATGAACCGCCAACGCACCGCGCGGCTACTGAACGTACACATCAACACCGTGGACTACCGGCTCAAGCGGATCGGGCAGCTCACGGGGTTCGATACCACCCAGGCGAGCGGGCTGTGGCACCTGCGTTCGGCATTGGTTGCCCACACTTATCGCACCTGAGCACCGTGGGAACAACAATGGATGACACCCGAAGAACCGAAGCCGACGGATTGCGGGCGACATGGTCGCTGTTCCAGAGCCACCTGATCTCGATCGTGGCCGTGCACGAGGCGTCCGGCGCCACGCCGATCGTCTCTTTCGGCCCCGAGGAATTTCCGGATCTCGCGCAAGCGCGGGAACTATTTCCGGAAATGAACACGCTATGGGACGCGGTTCGCCACGATTTCTGGACCAAACTCATTCCGCCACACCCACGGTGCCGACAACGGCGATGGACGTGATCCTGAGAGCCCGCGCCCCCTCGAATGCCCGTTTCAGGTGTGGTCGATACTCCGCCGTCGGAGGGCCGAAAACTGGATGCATCGATTGTGCATCGAAATAATGTGCGTGGGTACAGCCACTGCATGACCAACGACACCGACATAAAAGAGGTCGCGGACAGCGGCCTGGACACCGAGGAGCAGCCCGCGGCCCGGCATCGTCGTCCCGGTGATGCCGGCGACGACGCGGTCCGGGCGGCCGGGACCTTGTCCGAAGCGCTGGAGACGATCGAACAGGCGCGTGGGAATTTGTACGCGTTTCACCGCCTGACCGGTCGTGCCGATCTGCTGTTGGACAGCGCTGTCGATCAGCTCGTCGCCGCGGGCCGCCCGGACTTGGCGGAGCGGGTGCGAAGCGAGTTGATCGGTCGCAACGTGCTGTCGGGGCGATGGACATTTCAGATCGTGGAGGAATACGACGACGGGTATTACGCGGCATTCGCCGACATGGAACGCACGGTGCGCGATCAGCTAGTCGAAGGCCGGCGCCACGTCTTCGAAGCGGAGATGAAGGAACAGCGTCGCACCCGCGGGCGACCGGACCACACCGCACGGCCGTGACCGGCACGGTTCCGCCGGCCCGCACGGGCAGCTACTCGACCGCGTCGAATCACGATCGCGACATGAGGCGCAACAGGCCGAGCTGCGGTTCCAGTGCGCCGTCCTGGCCGAGGGCACGGAAATCGGCCTCCACAGCGTCGACATCGAGGCGGCCCGCGCGCACCGCGCGGTAGCGCAGGAACGACCAGACGAACATGTCGAGGAACGGTGGCATGACCCCCGAGCGCACCCGGGCATCCAGCGCGGCGAGCGCGGCCCCGTCCGTCGGGGCCAGGCGCGCGAGAAACGATGTGACCGAACGGGTTCGATCCGGCACCACGACGGGTTCGGCGTCGGGGAACCAGCGGCCCAGATCGGCATCGAGGCCACCGTCGACATAGCCGATCAGATCGGCGGGGGAAAGCGTCACCGGCCGATCGTAGAGTGCGCCAACAGAATTGGCCTCGCCGCGTGGTGGACGGTCCCGCGCCGCCCCTGTACCGCCGGTCGTCCTTCGCCGACAGCGTGGTCGTTCCGTCGGCATCGGTCTCCGCGAACACCGAGTTCGTATTGTCGACGCCGCCGGGGCCCGGCTCGCCGGGTCTACCACGATCTCCTCCCGCAGCTGGTCGCCGCTGGGACCCGCTCGCCGATCGAGGCAGAATAGACGCATGGCAAAGGCAACGGTCAACGGTGTCACCATCGCGGAGTCCGACCACTACGAAACAGTGGAGGGCAATATCTACTTCCCGCCGGAAGCGATCAAGAAGGAGTACTTCACGCCCACCGAGACGCACACGATCTGCCCGTGGAAGGGTCGTGCGAGCTATTACACCGTGGATGTCGGTGACGGAAATCCCCTCGTCGACGCCGCGTGGTACTACCCCGAGGCGAAACGGGCGGCGGCCAACATAGAAGGTCACGTCGCCTTCTACAAGAACAAGGTCTCCATCCACGAGTGAGCCACCTCGTCCGCCGGCACTGATGTTGCGGGGACGCGCAGAGAGTCGCTTCCGGGGCCGGTAAGCGAGACAGGTCCATGATCGGCAACGCAACCGGTCGCGCCGGCTGCTGCGCGGGTCAACGGAGGCTCGGGATCACCCGGGTAGCGACTTCGACAGGAATTCCAGCAGGTGCGGTTCCACGGCGTCCGCATCGGTGAGCGAGAGGAAGTGCGCGCCGCCGTCGACGATCACCGGCGGTCCGGCGTCGGGCAATGCCGCGGCCAACTCGACGGCCCGATCGACCGGATAGGCGGCGTCCGCCGACCCGTGCAGGACCAAGGCGGGGCAGTCGATCTCGGAAGCTCGGTCGAGGATGCTGTCCCGCTCGACCAGTGGGGTCAGGACGCGGTCGATGTGATCTCCGGAAAGCTTGCGCCACTTGGCCTGCCACTCGGTTGCGTCGTGCCGGCCCAGGCAGATGGCGGCGTTCATGTCGAGCAGGTCCTGCGTCGGACCGAGTTCCCGCCATGCCGCAGTGGCCTGCCGGTAGGCGTCGGCGACCTGCGGGTCCTCGGCGGCGCCCGACGTTCCGAGCAACACGAGCGCGGCCACCCGGTCCGGTGCCAGGAGGGCCATCCGCAAACCGATGAATCCGCCCTGACTCGTACCCAGCACCGCGCACCGGGCGATTCCGAGGTGGTCGAGCAATCCGAGTGCGTCGCGGGCCACGTCCCAATAGGTGAAGGGGCCGTCGGCGGGCGTTTCGCCGTGGCCGCGCTCATCCATGGCGATCAACCGGTAGGACTGGCCGAGCGAACGTATCTGCGGGGCGAACATGTCCGCGTCCATCAGGTAGCTGTGCAACAGCAGTACGGCGGGGCCGGAACCGCCGTGGTCGACATAACTGACGACTTGGCCGCTGTCGAGCGTCATCGCTGTCCGCATGCGGCGCAGTCTATTCGGAAGCGGCGATACCGAGATTGTCCCCACCGATGGGGATGGTGCCGCCGATTCCGCTACACGCAGGGATTCGTGGTCGACGCCGGGTGATCGGGGTGAGGCCGGCTGCGAGTGGGTGGTGAATCTTGCCGGCGCAGTGCAGCGCGATGTGGCCGCTCTACATCGCGGTGTCATCTACCGTGTCATGGGATGCCGAGACGGTCGTTCACCGGCCTGCGAGCCGATCCGCAGTAGGCGTCCCCGGCAGCGTCACACCCGGTACGGCGAACGCGACGGAGGAGAGCGGTGACAGATGACCGAGATCGAATGTCGAGTAGGACCGCCACCGAGCCTGCTCGTCCGGGGCGATCGGCACGCCGGATGGTGAGCGTTCGAGCCGGGCGTTTCCACGCGATCTACGACCCGAGCGCCGGCGAGTCGCAGCGGTGGTACATCAACGACCACACCATCATTCGCGACGAATCGGGCCGCTGGCACCTGTTCGGCATCACCCATCCCGAACCGGCGGATCCGTTCGACGAGATCGAATTCGCCCACGCCAGTGCCGACGATCTGCAGGGCCCGTGGACCAAACACCCGTCGGCTCTGGTGGTGGACCGCGACTACGGCGAGACGCACCTGTGGGCGCCGTACGTGATCCGCGCCGACGGCCGCTACCACATGTTCTACGCGGGCGGTGGTGACGACCGCACCGCGGCGGCGATCTGTGTGGCCACCTCCGACGACCTGTTCGAGTGGACCCGCGAACCGACCGGGCCGGTGTTTAGCGACGGGTACGACGCCCGCGATCCCATGGTCGGGTGGATCGACGGCCGCTGGGTGATGTACTACGCCGCGACGAGTTCGCCGACGGGCGGCAACTACGTGGTCGCATACCGCACGAGTACAGACCTGCGCACCTGGAGCGAGCGGCACATCGCGTTCACCGACCCCACGTCGGGCACCGAGGCCGGCAATACCGAATCACCGTTCGTGTTGTCCCACAACGGATCCTGGTATCTGTTCATCGGCCCGCGACCCGATTACGTCGGCACCGACGTGTTCCGCGGCGACAGTCCCTACCACTTCCGGATCGACGACCGTGTCGGCCACATCGCCGCGCATGCCGCCGAGGTGATCGACGACGGCGATCTGTGGATCACCAGTTGCGGCTGGGGTCAGGGCGGAGTGTCGCTGGCTTCCCTCGAGATCGGCAGAACCGCACCGTAGACCGTGCCCGAGTGATATCTCTAGTGGTGCGAGCGCGGCCCGGAGGCGGCAGCCTGCGTTACCACCGAGGACCGTGCGGACCACCATCGGGCACAGCAGCGAGTAGTCCGACCGTTCGTCTCTGGAAGGGATCCGGCGTGGCACGTATCGGTGTGATCAGCATTTCCGACGGACGCGACTATGTGCACGACGGCATAGCCGAGTTCATCCGTACCAACGAGGACCGGCTCGTCGCCGAACTGACCTCCGCCGGACACGAGGTGGTGCGCGGCTCCGCGCCGGTCAGTACCAACACTCTCGCCGTCTCGGTGGCTCGCGAAGTCGCCTCGGCCGGAGTGGATCTGACCGTTCTGCACTACGCGGTGTGGGCGTTCCCGCACTTCACGATGCTCGTGCAGGGAGCCACGCCGGGAGCGTTGCTGCTGCTGTCCAATATCGACCCGGTCCAGCCCGGAATGGTCGGGATGCTGGCGGCCGGGGGAGCGCTGGATCAGATCGGCCGCACGCACACCCGGCTGTGGGGCGACCCGGCCGACTCGGACCTGATCGAGAAGATCGGTGTGCAGGCGGTGGCGGCGTCGGCGGTGTCGAGCTTGCGCGGCTCGACGTTCGGACGGTTCGGCGGCCGGCCGATGGGGATGAACACCGCTGTCGCGAATACCGATCAGTGGCAACGCATCTTCGGTGTCGACGTCGAGGAGATCGACCAGTGGGAGATCGTGCGCCGCGCCGAGCTGGCTGATGCCGCGGAGGTCTCCAAGGCTCGGACCTGGCTGGAGGAGACCACCGCGGGCGTGCACTACGACGGTGACAAACTCACGCCGGAGTTGCTGGAGCGCCAGATCCGGTCCTACCTCGCGGTGCGTGAGCTGATCGACGAATGGAATATCGACTTCTCCGGCATCAAGGGGCAGCCCGAGCTCACCCAGTACTTCGCCACGATGGACGTCACGGAGGCGTTCCTCAACGACCCGTACGACTGGAACGGTCCGAAACCGACGCACGTGTGCGCGACCGAAGCCGACATGGACGGCGCGCTGACCATGCAACTGCTCAAACAGATCTCGGGGACGCCGGTGTTGTTCGCCGACGTCCGCCACTACCACGCGGACCGCGACATCTGGGATCTGTGCAACTCCGGCCAGCACGCCACCTGGTTCGCGGCGCGCAGCGACGATCCGGCGGAGAACCTGTCCCGCGTGCATCTGTTCCCCGAGGTGTTCTTCTTCCCCGCCGGCGGGGCGTCCGTCCATCATCTCGCGGCCCCGGGGCAGATGACGCTGGCCCGGCTCACGCGCAACGACAGCAACTATCGAATGCAGTTGATGCTCGGCGACTTCGAGATCTACGACGAGGCCACCAACGACGAATTGATGCGCCAGTCGACGCGCGAATGGCCGCATGCGTTCGCGCGGCTGGACGCTCGTGCCGAGGATTTTCTGTCCCGGTTCGGCGCCAACCACATCCACGCCGTGCCCGGTGACCATCGCGGGACCGTGCGTGCCACGTGTGATCTGCTCGGTGTCACCGTGGACGAATTCACTCGGTGACCATGTTCCTCGGAATCGACATCGGCACATCGGGTTCCAAGGGCGTGCTGACCGACGCCGCCGGCAAGGTCCTCGCCCGTGCCGAGCGTCCGCACGAGGTGTCGATGCCGCGACCGGGCTGGGTCGAGCACGACGCGGAGTCCGTGTGGTGGGCGGATTTCGTCGCCATCGCCCGCGAATTGGTCGATGCCGCCGCCGGTGCTCGGCTGGAGGGGCTCGGGATCAGCGGTATCGGCCCGTGTCTGCTGCCGGCCGATGCGCAGGGCAATCCGCTGCGGCCGGCCATTCTGTACGGCGTCGACACCCGGGCAGGAGTCGAAATCGCCGAGCTGGCAAAGGAATTGGGCGCTGCGGCCGTGCTCGAACGGGCGGGGTCGCCGCTGACCAGTCAGGCTGTCGGACCGAAGCTGCGGTGGCTGGCGCGGCACGAGCCGCGCGTGTACGAGCGCACGCGCATGCTGCTCATGGCGAGTTCCTTTCTCGTGCATCGGTTGACGGGGCGATACGTGCTCGACCATCAGTCGGCGAGCCAGTGCGTGCCCATGTACGACCTGCGCAAACGAGAATGGGCGAGCGATTGGGCCGAGCACTGTGCTCCCGGTCTGCCGTTGCCCGAACTCGTCTGGCCCACAGAGATAGTCGGCCGGGTGACTGCGGAAGGTGCTGCCGCGACCGGTCTTCCGGAGGGGTTGGCGGTCACCGCCGGCACCGTCGACGCGTGGGCCGAAGCCGCCAGCGTCGGCGTGCGCGCTCCCGGCGATGCGATGGTCATGTACGGCACCACGATGTTCCTGGTCCAGATCCTCACCGAGCCGCGTCCGCATCCAGGCCTGTGGGGAACCTGCGGTGCATGGCCCGAAACCTATTCGCTCGCAGCGGGAATGGCGACCTCGGGCGCGGTCACCGATTGGCTGCGCCGTCTGGTCGGCGGAGATTTCGGCGACCTGGTCACGGAGGCGGGCAAGGTTCCGGCGGGCAGCCGGGGACTGCTGATGCTGCCGTACTTCGCCGGCGAACGAACGCCCCTGTTCGATCCCGACGCTCGTGGCATGGTCGCCGGTCTCACCACGAGCCACGGCCGCGGCGAGCTGTACCGCGCCGCGCTGGAAGGAACCGCATACGGGGTGCGACACAACCTGGAAGCCATGGCCGACGCCGGTGGCCGCGCTCGACGTCTGGTCGCGGTCGGGGGTGGAACGAAGGGCGGTCTGTGGACCCGGATCGTGTCCGACGTGACCGGTCTGCCGCAGGAATTGCCGGCGGAGACCGTCGGTGCCTGTCTCGGCGACGCCATGCTCGCCGCGGAGGCTTCCGGTGTCGACACCTCCGGCTGGAATCCGGTGACGTCGATCGTCGAGCCGGACGCCGAACGGCAGGCGGTCTACGACCAGTACTACCGGCGCTACCGCGAACTCTACGAATCGACCGCGGATATCGCGCATTTCCTTGCTACCGAACAACATCGGGCGGCGAATGATGGCTGAGCTCTGGCGACTCGATCGCGCGCGGACACGCTCGATCAGCCCCGAGAACCCGACCGGCGCGCCGGGCGCGGGCGCACGGGCGGAGACCGGCACCGGCGCGGGCGCGGCACGCGATCTCGGTGTGGGGTGGAAGGTGTCCCCGTCGATCGACCTCGCGGCCGGATCCACCGCGACGCTGGCCGACGTATCCGGACCGGGCGTCATCCGGCACTTCTGGCTGACCACCGACCGCACACTGCTGCGCCGGCTGAGGCTGACCTTCACCTGGGACGACGAACAAATTCCGGCTATCGACGTGCCGCTGGGCGACTTCTTCTGCAACGGCTGGGACGAATTGGCATTGGTGAGTTCGGAAATGGTCGTGGTCGCACCCGCCGGTGGCCTGAACAGCTACTGGCCCATGCCTTTTCGCGAGCGTGTCCGTGTCACCCTGCACAATCCGACCGAACGTCCGGTGCCGGTCTACTATCAGCTCACCTACGACGAGACCGAGGTAGGCGAGGACGCAGGCTACCTGCATTGCCAACGGCGACACAGTAATCCGCTGGGCACTCCGGCGGTACACACCATCGTCGACGGCATTCGGGGCCGCGGACGCTATGTCGGCACCTTTCTGGCGATCGCCCCCAACGCCCCGGGCTGGTGGGGCGAGGGCGAGATCAAATTCCATCTCGACGGAGACGACGAGTTCCCGACGATCTGCGGCACCGGCACCGAGGATTATTTCGGCGGCGCCTGGAACTTCGACCTCGACGGCGCCTACCGCGACTACTCCAGCCCGTATCTCGGCCTGCACCAGGTACTTCCGCACGACGAGATCTACACGCCGCAACAACGATTCGGCATGTACCGCTGGCATGTGCGCGACCCGATCCGCTTCCACGAGGAACTGCGTGTCACGCTGCAAGCACTGGGATGGCAGGACGGCGGGCGGTATCTGCCGTTGGCCGACGCCGATATCGCCACCACCGCATGGTGGTACCAGGAAAGGGGACGGTGAATGCGTGCGTTGGTGATCGAAAAGCCCGGTGAGTACTCGGTCCAGACAATTCCCGACCCGACCCCCGGCCCCGGCCAGGTGGTCGTCGAGGTGGCCGCGGTAGGAATCTGCGGCACCGACATCCACATCGTCGAAGGCGAGTTCCCACCCACGCCCTATCCGATCGTGCCCGGCCACGAGTTCTGCGGTGAGATCGTCGACGGTCCGAGGTCCGGCCAGAAGGTGGCCGTGGACCCGTCGCTGTTCTGCGGCGCCTGCCACTACTGCCGCATCGGCCGCGGCAACCTCTGCGAACGCTGGGGCGCGATCGGCGACACGGTGAACGGCGCGATGGCCGAATACGTCGCGGTACCGGAGGCCAACTGCTATCCACTGCCGGCCGATCTGCCCGCCGCACACGGCGCGCTGGTGGAACCGCTGTCGTGCGCGGTGCACGGATTCGACGGATTACCACGCACATTGGGTGCGCATTACCTGATCTACGGCGCGGGCACCATGGGCCTGATGATGCTGCAACTCGCCGTGACCGCGGGCGCGACCTCGGTTTCGGTGGTGGACCTCAACACCGACCGCCTGCAGGTAGCCCGCACACTCGGCGCCGACGCGGTCGCCACGAACGCCGACGAGTTCGACCGCCCGCACGGCTGGGAAGTCGTCATCGATTGCACCGGCGCGATCCCGGCGATCGAAGACGGCCTCACCCGGGTCCGCCGCGGCGGCACCTACCAGCAGTTCGGCGTCGCCCCCGGCGACGCGACTGCCTCCTTCTC
The DNA here is from genome assembly GCF_049538315.1 of Nocardia sp. AB354. NCBI lineage: Bacteria > Bacillati > Actinomycetota > Actinomycetes > Mycobacteriales > Nocardiaceae > Nocardia > Nocardia sp. AB354. Next base: position 41,156 of record NZ_JBMVFU010000010.1, read on the forward strand.
ACCCTTCCGCATCTACAACGACGAAATCACCGTCGTCGGTTCGATGGCCGTGGTCCACAGCTTCGGGCGCGCCGTCGACCTCATGTGCAAGGGCGCCATCGACGCCGACACCATGATCACCCACACCTTCGGACTCGACGAGTTCTCGGAAGCGCTGCAAGCCTTCCGCGACGGCATCGGCCGCAAGGTCCAGATCGCTCCGCGCGGATAAATGGCCACCGTCGCCGGAGTGGACAGCTCCACCCAATCCTGCAAGATCGTGGTGTGCGACGCGGACACCGGTGAGGTGTTGGCACGGGGATCCGCGCCGCACCCCGACGGAACCGAGGTTCCGCCTGATGCATGGTGGACCGCGCTGCAACAGGCGGGGGAGGGGCTGCTCGACAACGTCGACGCGGTGTCGATCGCCGGCCAGCAGCACGGCTTGGTGGCACTCGACGACTCGCACCGGCCAGTGCGAGATGCCCTGCTGTGGAACGACGTTCGCTCGGCCGAGGCAGCCGACGACCTCGTCGCGGAGCTGGGCGGACCGCAGGCGTGGCTGGACGCAGTCGGCAGCGTCCCGGTCGCCGCCTTCACCGCCGCGAAACTGCGCTGGATGGCCGATCACGAGCCCGAACTCGCGGACCGGGTCGCCCGGGTGATGCTGCCGCACGACTACCTCACCTGGCGATTGCTTGGTGGTGGTGATGCCGCACCCACCACCGATCGCAGCGACGCCTCGGGCACCGGATACTGGTCCGCGGTGGAGGGCCGGTATCGAGAAGACCTGCTGGCCTTGGCCTTCCGTGACCGGAACCCGGAACTTCCGAGGGTGCTGGAACCGTCCGACAGCGCCGGACGCACCGCATCGGGCGCGCTCGTCGCCGCGGGCGCGGGGGACAACGCGGCTGCGGCACTCGGGCTCGGGATCGGAGACGGCGACGTAGTGATCTCGCTGGGCACCAGCGGCACCGCGTTCGCGCGCACCTCGCAGCTGCACACCGATCCGTTCGTCAACGGATTCGCCGACGCGACAGGACAATTCCTGCCGTTGGTGTGCACACTCAACGCCGCCCGAGTGCTCGAGGCGATGGCCACGGCTTTGGGAATCGGCATCGGCGAACTCGATGCACTGGCCCGCCAGGCCCCGCCGGGCGCCGACGGCCTCGTCCTGCTGCCGTACCTGTCCGGCGAACGCACCCCAAACCTGCCGCACGCGACGGGCAGCCTGCACGGATTGCGTTCGGAGACAATGCGACCCACACACCTGGCCCGAGCCGCAGTCGAAGGCATGCTCTGCAACATGGCCGATGCGCTCGATCGGCTACGTGCGGCCGGCACGGCACCTCGACGAGTGCTGCTGATCGGCGGCGGTTCTCGTTCGGCATTCGTCGCGGAGACTGCCGCGCAGATCTTCGGTGCGGCGGTGACCGTGCCGGAGCCGGAGGAATACGTTGCGCTCGGTGCGGCGCGGCAGGCGGCGTGGGCATTGCGCGGTGGCGCCGAACCGCCGCGGTGGGCTGCGGCCGTGACGGTCGAGATTCCGGCGCCCGAGGACGGTTCCGTCGGGTCGATGATCTGCGGCGCCTATGTGCGGGTGCGAGAATCGTTGTACGGCAACTGAGCCCGTATCGGCGACTACCCAGCCCGAACATGGCGACGTATACGGCTTTCTCAGCTCGGCCACCGCACCGGCGCTCGTCAGTAGCTCGGTCTGGTTGTACACCCTGAGCGGCTTTTTCCGCACACGGTCCAATCGGTTCGTCTCGACCGGGTCCAACGCGGCCTGACCAAGGCGGCGCGCCTCATCGGGCTCTACGATCACGTCCTGGTATGGCGGTCAACCGAATTGGTGGTAGCCGAATGTGCTCATACGCGGCACGGGAATGATCCGGGTAAACAACGCGTGCCGAATTCTCTTTTCCATATGAGACGTGGGTCACGCTGCATTTGTGGGAACCGCGAGGAGTGAATTACAGCCTTCGGAGTCGGTGTGATTTCAAGGTCATGACCGATACTGGTCCGACGCCCTCGAATGTTGTGACGGCGATCGATTTCAACGCTTGATTGCTGGGCGGGTAAGAAATTGGAGGCTCTGCTCGTATTTTCGTTCGAGCAGAGCCTCTACCTATACCGGCAAGGTCAGGGCCAAGTGACTTTGATGGCCCGGAGATCATGTGAATCCTGTTGAGCTTCTGCGTATTCCACCTCGACTGAGTCGTCGATGGCAACGTCCCCGAAATTCTTGTGCTCACCCAGCGAGTCCAGGCCGAACCAGACATGCGAACCGTCTTCGGTCTCGATCATTCCGGTGGCGCGCTTCTCGTTCCAACGCCAGACTTTTCCCTTGGCGCGCTGTACCTCTCGCTCATTCTCCACGTCCTCGACTATATCCACGACGGTGTCGGCAGCGGGGTAATGCAGAGGAAGGCGTTCGTTCGGCAATCGAGAAGCTCTACCGGCGTCCCACCGCACAACGGTTCCACCCGCGTCGGCGGTGAGAGGCGGGAACGAGTGCGAGGAAAGAGAACGGGAGGGACGGGAACGCGGGCGGTGATAAAGGATCGCCGCGGTAGCCCGGCACCTTCCGCCACCTGAAAGGATGACGTGTTTTCACCGCAGCGCCCGGATCGGCGGTCGTATCGGAAGGACCAGGCGCAGGTCACGGACTGGCTGGAGAGCCGGTACCCGGCGATCGTGGCCCGCGCCCGGACCGAGGACACGGTGATCGCGTGGGTGGACCAGTGCGGGCTGCGGTCGGATACCCGCCGCCGGGCCGTAGCTGGGCGCCGGTCGTGCAGACCCCGATCGTGCGGGTCAATGGGAAACGGTTGCGGGAACATCATGTTCGCCATCGCTTTTCGCGGCGGGTTGTGGTTCACGGTGTTCACCGGCCGGTTCACCGCGGCAGCGTTCATCGACTTCCTCGACCGCCTCGCCCGCCAGGCCGACCGGAAGGTGCACCTGATCGCCGACCGGCATCCGGTACACCGCAGTGGGGTGCGCCGAAGTAGCCGCGGACGATGGGGCTGGTCAGACGATCCTTGCTTCCTGGGGGGTGCGATTTGAGGCAAACGCCTCATGCGACCACGGAGGCGGCGGACCGATGATCGGGGCATGACACAGCGAGTTCAGGAATCACGAAGATCATCGGTCATGACCGATTCGACATTCGAACCACCGACCGTCGAGCGGTTCGGTACGCGAACTTCAGATCATCCACACGAAGTGCCGGGCGGCGGGCGGGTCGATGCAGTCAACGTGGGCCGGCACGTCGGGGCGCGGCAGATTCTCCAGGAGTTGTCGCTGTCGGTCGAACCAGGCGAGTTGGTCGCCGTCGCCGGCGGCAGTGGAGCAGGAAAGAGCACATTGCTGGAGATCCTCGCGGGACTGCGACCACCGTCTATCGGGGAGGTTCGGCATGACGGCGTCGTTCGCGGGGCCCGAGTCAGCGCCGATTCCCGTATCGGCTACGTGCCCCAGAATGACATCATCCACCTCGAGATGCCTCTGCGCCGCACGCTGCGCTACGCGGCGCGGCTACGGCTGCCCGCAGGCACATCGGCGGCCGAGGCGGACCGGGTAGTCGAGGAGACCATGCATGACCTCGACCTGGCTGATCGGGCCGAAGTGCCGGTCCGTGCGCTGTCCGGCGGCCAGCGCAAGCGGGCCAGTATCGCCGTGGAACTACTGACCCGGCCACACCTTTTCTTCCTCGACGAACCCACCTCTGGGCTCGATCCGTCGACCGCAGCCGACGTGATGCGCCTGCTGCGCCGACTCAGCCAGCGCGGGGTCACAGTCGTTCTCACGACACATGAGCCGGCCGGCATCGACCAGTGTGACCGGGTGGTATTCCTGGCGCGCGACGGCCACCTGGCCTTCACCGGCAGCCCGACCGAGGCTCGACGCTACTTCGGCGTGGAGGATATCGCCGAGGTGTACGACCGACTGGCTCGTGAGCACACCCCTCAGATCTGGGCGGAGCGATTCGCGGACAGCGGTGGGAAGTCGAAAGCCCGGCCTGGCTCGGCTCTACTGCCCCCCGTCCCAGCCACCCGTTCAGACGTCGAGCGCACGGGCATGGTCCGGCAATGGTGGCTACTTACACGACGCAATGTTGATGTTCTCCTTCGCAACCGGCTGACCCTCGCGGTCCTGCTCGGCTCACCGGTACTGGTCACTGCGATGATGGCGACGTTGTTCAAGCGCGGCGCGTTCGATCCACGTAGCGCAGCCGACCTCGGCCCGGCCCAGATCGTGTTCTGGATCGCGTTCGCAGGCTTCTTCTTCGGCCTTACCTATGGCCTGCTCCAGATCGTCGGAGAGATGGCCGTCTTCCGGCGGGAGCGCCTGGCCGGGCTCAGCGTGGGCGCCTACGTGGCATCAAAGATGACAGCGCTGCTTCCGGTGCTGGCTGGAGTGAGCGCGGTGCTCCTCGGTGTGCTACGGGTGCTAGGTCGGCTCCCCGCCGTTGGATGGGACGCGTTCGCCTCCCTCTTTGTGACGATTGTGATCGAGGCGACCTCGGCACTGGCCCTCGGATTGCTCGCCTCGGCCGTGGTCTCCAACGCCGCGCAGGCCGCCCTCGCCCTGCCGATGCTCTGCTTCCCTCAGGTTCTGTTCGGTGGCGCCATAGTCCCCGTTGACAAGATGGCCCTCCCGGGGCGCCTGATGAGCCTCGGCCTATCCAACCGTCACGCATTCGAAGCACTGGGTCGCGACCTGGATCTCGACCGGTACTCCGCCACGCTGCCGGCCATGTCCGCCTACCGCGACACCTTCCACGGAGGCACCGGCGCCAGTCTCATCGCGCTCGCCTCGTTTGCCGTTGGCCTCATGCTGGCCACGGTGTGGGTCTTGGACCGGCGGTCCCGGCCCGGCGCATCCCGGCGATGACAACCCCGCACAGTCGGTCCGCCAGATGTCTGAACAGATATCGGCGGTCCGGCGTGCGGCACCAACGATGTTCGGCCTTCCGAGCGCACAGCCTGACGTTCAGACCGACCCGCCGCCCGGCCCGTCCACCCGGACACGCGTCGACCACCCACTGAGCCATGCGACGTCAATCTCGCACCGGGCAGCATCATTCGTGGTTGCCGAGCTGAAGTACCTGGCGCAGCAGATGCTTCAATTTCCCCCGGCCGCAGTGACCGGGAAGCTCACCAGACCCCGATCGATCGCGGCGAGACTGGCCTGCGTGCGATTGTTGACGCCGAGCTTGGCGTAGATACGTTCGACATGGTTGCGGGCCGTTTTCTCGGCGATGAACAGTTCGGCGGCGATTTCTCGGTTCGACCGGCCCTGCGCGACGAGTCGCAGGATCTCGACCTCGCGGTCGGTCAGCCCGGCCGGCCAGGGCGTCCGCCGCGATACACGCTGCCCGGCCGCTGCAAGCACGGCCGCCGCCGACTTGGCGTCGAGGCGGCCGGCGCGCGCCTCCTCTCGCAACTGATCGGCAGCGCCGCGAGGATCGAGCGCCGGCCGGTGTGCACGTGGCTCGAGCAGTCGCTGATAAGCCTCCGCCGTGGCAAGCAATCGGTCCTGCGTGGTCAGCTCCGCGCCGGCAATACCTCGGGGAAAACCGGACCCGTCGATCCGTTCCCGGTGCTTCATCGCGACGGACACCACCGACTCCAAGCCGTTGACTCGGCTCAGTATCCGGCCGGTCAGATCCGGATACATCCGTACCCGTTCCCATTCAGCCGTAGTGAGCGGCCCCTTCTTCTCCCAGATCTGGTTGGACACTCCCATTTTGCCGAGGCCGTGCACGAGGCCGGCACGGTAGAGATGCTTGATGTCCGACGGCGACATGCCCAGGCATCGGGCTGCCCCGGCCACCAGATTCGCGACGCCACGCGAATGCCCCAGGGTGAACGGAGATTTGAGATCGACGAAATCAGCCATGGCCTCGAGTAACTCGTCGCTCTCCTCGTCCGTCAGGGTTCGGTCACGATCCGGTGCTTGGGCCAACGCCACTGCCCAGACGTCCATTTCGAGCAACCCGTCCACAATCGACGCCGCGTCACGATCGAACACCGCCGCCACGGCCGGGCTGAACTGACTGCCGCACCGAGAACGGAGAACATTTTTCGCGTACTCGAGCCCACCCGTCCGCAAGTGCACCTCGATGACGTCTGCCACGTGAGCGATGTGGATCTCGACCGGGATATCCTCTCCACGAGTACCGTTGGGCAACCCCCGGCCGTCCCAGCGCTCGAAGACGTAGGCCAGCGCCTTTCCGACCTGCCTGTCCAAGCCCATCCGATCGGAGAGAACCCCGGCGGAACTGCAATGCGATTGGATCAGTGTGGCGACCTGGCTGCGAGCCGTGACCAGAAAGGCGGTGGCACGCATGCCGCGCTCCCAGCCGGGCAATCCGCGTCGAACATGACTCATAATCAGCCGCAGAAACGGCAGGCCGGTCATATCCACCGCGTAGGTGTCGGCCCGGAAGGCGATGTCGTCGCCGAAGAGCGCCGAGAGTTCGTGGGAGTCGGCGTGACAACCGATCCACCCGACCAGATTGGCGTAGTACACCGTCGCTCGCTGTTGCAGGTCGAGGCCCATCCGCTCGGCGATCCGTGTCGCGATCAAGGAGGACCGAAGCATGTGTTCCATCGGCTGACCCAGACCGAGGTCGATCGCCAGCGATATCGCGGCCAGCAGTTCGGCTCTGCTCAGACCCTTTGCGGAGCCCGGCAGCGTCCCGTGCGGGTGCATTTTCCCATTGTTCACCTCGAACAAGGGCCATGTCGACGCGAAGACGAGACCACCGGCCTCATGAACCGCATGAGCACCAGCGCACACATCTCGGGGAAACTGCACCCTGGAGATCGGCTTCCTTCGACGAGAGCGATGGCGGACCAGTGGCGAGTCGACCGGTGGCGGGATCCAGGCCGGCGAGCAGCCGGTCCGGCAGAAATAGCCGCTGGTAGTCCGACCAGGCCGGCGGCGCCGCATCGACCCGCGGCCTGGGCGAGACCAGCCGATCGAGATCCAGGCCCATGGCCCGGGTGGTCTCGCTGACGATGTAGCCGCGGCGCTCCAGATCCTCACGCATCCAGGTGTCGTCCTCGCACACCCAGGCAGCGAAGCGATCCACCCCGGCCCGGTGGTAGTGCGACTCCATGGCCTCGATCGCCTCGGCGCGACCCGCCTTCGAAAGACCTTGGCCCAGAACAGCGTTGTTGTAGACGTCACGTTCCGGACCGGACGGGAACACCGCGGCGACAACCCCGTCGAGATGGTGAACCGCGGCATCGGCCGCGCCGAGCGCGTTCGCCTCCCCGGAGGCGACCAGGGTCCGCATGCCGCGGCGGAACAACTCCGCATCACTGGTCGTGGTGGTCATGATCGCTCTCGGTCGTCGTCGGAGAGGTCGAGGGTGAACCAGAGTTGGTCCCGCAGTGGGATGCCGTCGATCCGAATCGGCTCGTGGTACCCGGTCGCCGGAACGAACGCGTCCCGCACCACACGGCTCATCCGGAAACCGCAACGCTGGTAGAAACGGAGGTTCCCGATATCGGCGGCGGCTGTGGCCAGTTCCACGCGGGATGCCCCCGCACCGCGTGCCTGTGCGATGGCGTGTTCCAGGAGGCGGCGGCCGACCCCTCGCCCGCGCCAGGCCGGGACCACGGCGGTGTTGACGACCTCGCAGACCTGCCCACCATCCCGGACGACGCTGTGCAGGTGTCCGACGGTGGCGCCGTCGACATCTCGTGCGACCCATACTGTTCCGAGGTCGATATATCCGTCCAGGACGGTCGGGGAGTCCTCGGCGAGGCGGAACAGATCGATCAAATCCCGATGCGGCCCTTCGTATTCGACGATTTCGACGTCGGCGGCGTCCCGCGCCGGATTCGGGGGTCCGACCCGCACCTCCGTTGCCGGTCCGAGACTCGGCCGGTCCTGCTCGTCCCCTGGGGGCACGAAGAGGACCGGCCAGCCGTCGGGATCGAGCACACCGAACGCACCTCGCCGGGTCCAGTAGGGGTTCTCGGGTACGAAGGGGTGCAGGGCGGAGGAACACAGACGGCTGCGGATCGTCTCCGCCGCGGATGGCTCGGCGAGGAAGACGACCATGGCATGCTCCCGGTCGGGTTGCTCCGACGATGCGGCGGGGCGCGGCGGTGTCACGAGTTCCCATTGCGTGGAGCTGTCCGGCAGGGCGAAGACCACGCCGTCGTAGCCGTCGTGATCATGGAACTCGGCAAGCACCGGCAGGCCGACAATCTCCCGGTAGAACCTGCTCGACTCCGACAGCAGCCAGGTGCCCCGGGCGAACCGGATGGCGCGTGCGGGGAGGTCGGAAGGCCATCGAGACGGGTCCATGGCGGAACCTCTTCCTGTCGTCCCAGCCGTCGTGCCGACCGTGGTTCTGTGACCACGGTCCGGGATCGGAACCCAGGCGTCAAATGGTTTCCGCGACGCGCTCGGGCCCCTCGAGCTGCGGAGCAGTTGCTCGTCGCCGCGCATCGTCGGCTGAGCCGGCCCGAGCACCGTACCCACGAACGCGACGCACTGGCCGATCTGCACGCGGCCGGAAAGCTTGTGGTGGTGCAAGTTTCGCGATCGGAATCGGTCAGATACCGGCCGCTACCGGTGTCTCGTCGCGATCACGTGCGGCGTGGCGGGGTAGGAACATGGCTGGGACGATGATCACCGCGGTGAGTCCGAACGCCACCCAGAACGCGAAGCCGAAGGAGTCGGCGAGCAATGGTCCGACTACCGGCATCAGTTGGGGCGGGATGGAGCTGATCTGCCCGGAACCACCACTGCCGGAAGGCAATCCGTGCTCGGTCAATTGCGCGGAGAGGTGTTGCGTCAGTGCGGTCACCAGCAGGGCGCTGCCGAGCGACGCGCCGACCTGCTGAATGGCCGAGAGTGTGGGTGCCGCGCGTGTCAGGGCGTCCTTGCCCAGTTCCGTGTAAGCAGCCGCGATAGTCGGCATCATCACCGAACCGAGGCCCATGCCGCGGACGAACAGGGCCACACAGAGCCAGACGTACGAGGTGTCGGTGCCGACGTGCGTGAACGGGAGGGTGCCGACCAGGGCGAGGACGACGCCGACGGGGACCACATAGCCGGCGCCGATGCGGTCGGTGAGCCGGCCGCCGATCACCATCGCCACGACCGCGCCCAATCCCTGGGGTGCGAGGAGCAGGCCGGCGTCGAGCGGGCCCTGTCCGCGCACGGTCTGGTAGTACAGCGGAAGTAGCAGCATGCCGCCGAACAATCCGATGGCGACGAGAAAGACCGCGATGGTTCCGCCGGCGAAGAGCCGGTTGGTGAGCAGGCGGACGTCGACGATCGAGTCGGCTCCCTTGTGCAGGCTGTGCCAGGTGTAGAGGGCCAGGCCCGCGACGCCGCCGATGAGCCAGCCGAGCACGCCCCACTCGGTGAATCCGCCGTGTGAGCTGGCCTCGGAAAGTCCGTAGAGCAGGCAGACGAGGCTGCCGGAGAGCAGGATCAGCCCTCGCAGGTCGAGACGTCCGTGCTCGGGCAGGGTGTCGCCGTGCGGAAGCTTCCAGACCGCGAGCGTGAGGGCGAGGGCGCCGACGGGGACGTTGACGAGGAAGATCCAGTGCCAGCTCGTGTACTGCACCAGCAGGCCGCCGATCACCGGGCCGAATACCGGTCCCAGCAGCATGGGGACGCCGAGGATGGCCATGGCCCTGCCGAGGCGTTGCGCGCCCGCGGCTCGGGTGATGATCGCCTGCCCGGCGGGCAGCAGCATGCCGCCGCCGAGTCCCTGCAGGATGCGAAAGCCGATCAGGCTTTCGATGGACCAGGCGGCCGCGCACAGAGCCGAGCCCGCGACGAACAGACTTACCGCGGTGAGCCAGACCGGTCTGGAACCGAACCGATCCATCGCCCACCCGGTGACCGGGATGGCCAGCGCCACCGCCAGCAGGTAACCGGTCACCACCCACTGCGTCGTGGACAGGGTCGCGCCGAGTTCGGTGCTCAACGACTTCAGGGCGACGTTCACGATGGTGGTGTCGAGAACCACCATGATCATGCCGGACACGATGACGAGTCCTGTGACGATAACGCTGCGGTCGAGCTTGCCCGACTGCTGCGCGGTGGTGGTTTCCATATCAGCTCCCTCATCGAAGGTGCCAGGACTCGACCGGGCGACAACACCCTGCGACTACCCGTCGTATGGTCGATTATTGCGGCGCTGTCGTTCCGCAGGTCGTCACAGATCTCATCGCCGAGGGGGAGATCGGACGAGCCGGGGTGGGTGATACCTCCGCCGACCCACGACACATGGACACGGTCTTTCGGCGGCATGAGAATGCCGGAGGTCGACGGATGGAGATGTCCCGAACGAGTCGGCCGGTTCCGGTGGCTCAGGATCGGGGAGCCGAGGTCGTTATCCCACCGCTGTGCCCCCGACCTCGATTTCCTGTCGACGTATGCGGTGTTACTATGCAATTAGTTGGGTTATAGCCAACTATATGCATAATCACTGAGGTGGTGCTGATGACTGGGTCCCGCAGCCCTGTGCTGCCGAGTGAACTCTGGCGCGCCCCGCTGCGAACACTCCGGCCGCAGGACTTGACCGGTATCTACGCTCAGCCGCGTCCTGAGATCGCGCGGCTCGTGGATCGAGGCGTGCTGCACCGCGTCGCGCACGGCTACTACATCATCGTCCCGCCGGAGTACGTCGGTAGAGCCTGGCTGCCCGGCCTCGAGGCGGCCGCCGCAGGTATCGCGTCATCGATTTACGGCGCAGATCGGGCCATTGTCATGGGTGTCAGCGCGGCTCGCATGCTGGGTGCCGTGCCGCGTGCGCTGGCGACTGCGGTTGTCGCGGTTCCAAGCCAGCATCGGCCTATCCCGTTGACCGACCGTTCGGCTCACGTCCGGTTCGTCCGCCGTGACACCGACGTACTCGACGCCGAGCGCATCGACACGCCGCTGGGTCCGGCGCTGGTTACTACACCGGAACAAACTGTGCTCGACCTCGCCCGCCGGCCGCGGCTGGGTAATGCCGAGGGGGAGGTTCGCTCGGCGATCGAGACGCTCTACCCCCGTAGTAATTCGGCGATACTTACACAGCTGGCTGCGGACCAGCGTCTTGGTGCTGCGCTTCGACGTGTGGAGGGTTGGGTGGGGAATGGTAAATGACGAACATGAAAGTGTCGCAGTTCAATTCGGCGTCTCCCCGGAGCAGGTCGAGCGCGACCACCCGATCTCTCATCTGCTGGCGGCGATCAGCCGAGGATTCGGTGATCGGCTGCATTTCATCGGCGGTACCGCTCTGGCTCGTACCCATCTGGTGAACGGCAGACTCAGCGAAGACATAGATCTGGTTGCGTTGGACAACCGAACCGCACTGGCGGCGGAACTCGACGCCGCTTTGCCGCGATCAGTGGCGCGGACCTATGGACGGCTCGAATGGGTGCCGCCGCTGAGCAGGGGCAGACTCGGTTGGCGATCAGCGCTGAGACGGCACTGCATACGGTGCGAGATGCCTGGGCTCGTATTGCGAAGTGACTCAGAAGCATCGGTTCTCCGAGCCGTCTCGCCCGTCGTCAGACCGCGGATGCAGTGGTAGCCGCCCGGCCGGAGTCCGACTTGCTGGACACCCTGCATACATCGTTCGGCTGCTCGCGTCAGGGCTTTCCGTTGCCGCCCGAATAGGCTCGGGAATTCGAAAATGCCTGTGCTTCAATGATTGCCTGGTGCCGGCAGGGATACCGCATCGAGCAGACGCTCGCGCTCCCCGTCCGATATCTCTGTTCCGGAAACCGGCTCCGCGAGCACACACAGCAGCAGCGCCACGCCTACCGCGCCCGGGTCGGGGTGGCCGACGGCGCGTTCGCCGAGGTAACTCGCGCGACCGCGACGTGCCCGCAGGGTCGCCGTGGACAGGGCTCCGTCCACTGCGGCGCTCACCATCGCGGCGATATCGGCATCGCCACTCAGCGCATCGGCGGCGGGAGCGAGCGCGTCGACCATGGTGCGATCGCCGACTTCCGCCTCGCCGACGCGCTGGATGGCGGCGAGACCGTCCTTGATACCGGTACTGAGGGCGTCGATATAGGAATCCGAGCGTGTCGCCCGGGCGCCGAGTGATTGGAACAGGAGTCCGAACAGCGGGCCGCTCGTGCCTCCGACCTCGTCGAGGAAGACCGCTCGCAGCGTATTCCACGGTGCGGGGGAGTCCGGTGCGGCGAGGCGGTCGGCGACCTCGGCGAAGCCCTCGCGCAGATTGACGCCGAAATCTCCGTCGCCGGTGATCTCGTCCAGCGTGGTCAGAGCGGGCTCGGCGGCGATGAACACCTCGCGCAGTCGGACGACGGTGCTGTCGAGCGTCGTCAGTGCCTCGCTGGTCATCGTGCGGTGTCCTTCCAGGCGGGTGCGCCGGTCGGGGCGTGCCAGAGATCGAGCCAGCCGTCGGCGAGTTGGGTGAGGGTGATCGAGAAGCCGCTCATGTCCAGTGCTGCGACGAATGTGCCGACCTGGACCGCCGAGATTTCGCGACCTCGGGCAGTGAGGGTGCGCGCCGCGAGCTCGAGAACTGTGCAGAGTTCGAGTTCCGTCGTCGCACCGAGCCCATTGATCAACAGTAACAACGGCTTTCGAGGATCGCCGGGCAGTGAGGCGAGGATATCGGTGAGCATCCGGTCGACAAGTTCCGCGAGTGGTGGCCTGGTAATCGAGGTCGAGGCGCGTTCGCCGTGAATTCCGACCCCGTATTCGAGCTGATCCGGTTCGAGTTCGAAGGCGCGCGCCCCGGTATTCGGTGACGTGAGCGCCTCGGTGGCCACCGCGATACTGCGGCTGTGCTCGGCCACCTCGCGGCCGAGCGAGGTGAGCGAGGTGAGCGTGTCACCGCGGTCCGCGGCGGCGCCGAGGATCTTTTCGACAACGATGGTCGCGGCGGTCCCGCGTCGTCCCGTCGCCGTCTCATTCGATTCGGTGGCGACGTCGTCGTCGACGAGGACCCGGCCGACCTCGATACCGTCGGCGGCGAGCCGTTCGGCGGCGATGCCGAAATTGATCTTGTCTCCGGTGTAGTTCTTGACGATGTGCAGCACCCCACCGGCACGAGCGACGGCCTTGCTCGCCTCGTAGACCTGGCGGTTGTGCGGCGAGGCGAAGATCTTTCCCGGTACGGCCGCGTCGAGCATCCCCATTCCCACGAATCCGACGTGCATCGGCTCGTGGCCGGAACCGCCGCCGGAGACGAGGGCGACCCGCCGTGTCGGCGCACCGCGATCGTGGTGCACGAACAGTGGGTCGGTGGTTATCCGGACCCACGGGTTTCGGCGCACGAAACCTTGCAGCGAAACCTCGGGGCCCTGGCCTGGTTCGTGTAGGAACAGTGCGGGCACAGACATCCTCCTCGTCGATCGACGGCGCGATGTCCAGTATCACGGGGCCGGATGAAGTCGTGTTTCCAGGTGTTCGCTCGGACCGACCGCAGGCGCGCAATCGAGCGGCCTTGGGACTACGCCTCGACACCATTGTTCTGCGCCGGTGGATGAATGACCCCGTTCACGTAGCTGCTGCCGGCCGAGTACGTGTGCTCACGCACCGCGTCACCCGAATTGCCCTCGATCGTGTGAATCGTGCCGTTGGCATCGACCTTCTCGACCAGGCCGATGTGGCCGACTCCGTTCAGGACGATGAGGTCGCCCACCTGGGCGCGGGAGGCTTTGTCGGCGAGCCCGTGGCGTTGTGCGTCTGCCCAGATCGTGGGCACGCTGACGGCCAGCCCGTGACTGTCGGTGGCGGTCCAATTCAACGGGATGTGCGCCTGCTTCCAGGCCCAGGTGGCGAAAGCCGCGCACCACGGCCCGTCGATGTTGTAGGGCTTGCCCGGCAGGTGGTTGACGCCTGTTTCGTGGACGTTGAGCTGGCTCATGGCGGCCTGGATGGCGCCAGGGGCACCGGGCGCCAACGGAAGCGGGACAATGCTTTCCGGCCCTGCCGGCGTGCCGAGCGTCGACCACGGCGTCCCACCGGCGCTTGGCGTGCCGCCGGACGGATATGTCGCGGTGGGGCGGTAGGTGGGGACCGAATTCTCGATGGTTCGCTTCTGGTGCTGGATCTGCCTCGCGGCAGACCCGACCTTGCCGTGCACATAGCTGACGGTGTCGAGGGCGGCGGTGATCAGGCGCAGTTCGTCACCCGGCGCCAACGGTTGATGGCTCTCGTTCATCTTCGACGCGTATTCGAGTGTGCCCTGGAGGCGGTGCACCTTGGCCATGCAGTCGGTGAAGGTCCCGTTCGAGGTGTCGAAGGTGGAGTAGTAGGCCTTACGGACGTCGTCGTTGTGGCCGCTGATCGCCACCTTGGCGGCGCGTATCTTCGCCAGCGTCGCGGCGTGGCTGTCGACCAGGGCGGCGTAGTCGTGTTTGTCGTCGAGTCCGTCGTGGAGCAGTCCTTGCTTGCCCAATTGGTACAGCAGGTCGGGCTGTTCGGACGGCTTTCCCGAGGCCAGCAAACCGATCGATCGGCGCAGCGCCGTCTGCACCGCGTCGAGAACGGCAATGAGGCCCTTGTGTGCTCCGGCCGGCGGAGTCAGGGTGATGTCGCTGAGTCGAAATGTGCTCGGGCTCATCGTGTTACCTGCGGGAGAGTCACGATCGGGGTCGGCGGTCGGGGTCGGGGTGAGCGGCGCGCCACCTGAGCAACCCGGCGATCAGCGCGTCGACTTGGCTGCCCGACAGGATAACTGTGCCGCATCGCGCGGGTTCGGTGATCGAGAATCTGAGCTCGTCCTCCGATATCGCCGGTTTCTCGCAGCCGAGCAGCGGTGCTTCGGCCGCGATATACCCGTCGAGCATCGTCCCGATGTAGTAGGCGGGGTTGTCGTCGGGGCCGAAGGTGAGCCGAGTGCCCAGCATGCGATCGACGATCGCGTGGATCTCGGGGATGACCTGTTCCGGCGGCCGGCCCGTATCGCGTGCGTGTTCCTCGATCATCGCAGCGAGCGGGCCGGTGGGATCACTACTGGCGGAGACGATTTCATCGATATTGTGGCAGTTCCAGTCGATGTCGCCGTGCTCCATCCGGTCGGTGATTACCGACATCAGGCGGACGGCCAGGTCCTTGTCGGTGTGTCGGGGCATGCGGTCGGCCTTTCGGATACGGGTCTCACCCGCCGACGATGTGGCTGGGCGTAGCGGAAGGGACAGATGTGGTTCGGCGATGTCGTTGATGGACCAACCCCGCGCATATCGCCGCTGCGGTCACGACTGTGGTCAGTGCCAGGGAGTTTCGCGTCGCGGAGGTGAAGGCCATGGCCGCCACGATGGTGACCAGCGCCGCGGCCACCAGATACGACAGGTAAGGGTGCCCCCACATTCGAACTCCGCGTTCGAAATCGACGTCGGCTCGCGCGTTGCGACGAGAGACGATTTGCGTGGCGCAAATGCAGAGATAGACCACGACGGCCACCGAGCCCGACGAGTTCAACAAGAAGGTGAACACCGCGCCCGTCGGCAGGAAGTAGTTGGCGCCGACCGCGACGAATCCCGCACTGGCGGCGGCGAGCACCGCCGCGACGGGCACGGCGGATGCTCCTGGGCGGCCGAGGAGCGCCGGCGCCTCCCCGCGCTGGGCCAGCGAGAACAACATCCGCGAGGACGAGTAGATGCCTGAATTGAGGCACGACAGTACGGAAGTGAGCACGATGAGATTCATCACCGTCCGCGCTCCGGGGAGCCCCAGTGTGGAAAGAACTGCGGTATAGGGACTCTCGGTGACCACGGCGGCATTCCAAGGCAGCAACGTGACCACGACGAGCACGGAACCCACGTAGAAAATCACGATACGCCAAGCGACACTGCGCATGCTGCGCCTGACCGCGCGGCCGGGATCGGCGGCCTCACCGGCGGCGATGGTGACCAGTTCGGTGCCGAAATAGGAGAAGAACACCGTCAGCACGGCCACCAGTACGGGGCCCCCGCCGCGAGGGAACAATCCGCCGTGTCCGAGCAGGTTCGTGGTGCCCGGTGAGCTGTGATGGGGCAGCAGCCCGAGAATCGCGGCACCGCCGATACCGATGAACAAGACGATCGCGGTGACCTTGATCAGCGCGAACCAGAACTCGAACCGCGCGAACGAGGTGACCGCGGTCAAGTTCACCGCGGTGAGGGCGGTCATGAAGCCCAGAGCGGCGAGCCAGGTGGGCACCGCGGGCGCGAGCTGGTGCGCGATCGCGGCGCCGGCGATCGCCTCGAAAGCCACTGTGACACACCAGTGGTAGGCGTAGAGCCATCCGACGGCGAGGCCCGCCCACGAACCCAGCTCCCGTGAGGCGTAGGCGGAGAACGAACCCGTGGCCGGGTGGGCGGTGGCGAGTTCGGCGAGCATCCGCATGACGAGCACCACCAGCAGTCCGGTGCACAGATATACGAGCACGATCCCCGGCCCGACGGCCGAAATCGTTGCACCACTGCCGACGAACAGTCCGGCGCCGATGACGCCGCCGATACCGATCATCGTCATCTGGCGGGTGCTGATGGCGCGTTGCAGGTTTTCCGACGTGGACAGCGAGGTGGGCACGGTGGCGCCTTCTTCCTGAACCTCTGGGCGGTGACCCAGGTAATCGCTTGCCCCCCTTATGAAACACGCCATTCCCACGGGATGCAAGCGAAGTTGCATAGAAACTGTTTTGTGCAACTATTGCTTGCAGCCGGCGTAGCCGTGCTCGAGCCGACGAAGGGACATACCGACCGTGACGACAGTGGTGACGACTCGATCCGACGATCTGATGACGCTGACCTTGAACCGCCCGGATCGACTCAACGCGGTCAGCGAGACGATGTACGAAACACTGATCGAGCAACTGACTCTTGCCGATTCCGCACCAGAGGTCCGCGCCGTCGTCATCACCGGCGCGGGACGCGCCTTCTGTGTCGGCGCCGACATGAAAGCCCACAGCTCCGGCACCCGCGACCGCTCCGACCGCGAGCGCTACCTGCTGCTGGCGCAGACAGTGTGTGAGCGGATACAGACGATGAACACCCCGGTAGTCGCCGCCGTCAACGGCTACGCGCTCGGAGCCGGCGCTGAAATCGCCGTCAGCGCAGACTTTCTCGTCGTCGCGTCGGATGCTCGGATCGGCTTCCCGGAGGTCGGCCTCGGCACCTTCGTGGGCGGCGGAGTCACCCACCGCCTACCGCGGCTCGTGGGCCTGCGCCGCGCCACCGAACTGCTCTTGCTCGGTGAACGATTCAGCGGAGCGGACGCGCACGCGTGGGGTCTGGCGTATCTGGCGGTGGACAGTGGCAGCGTCGTCGCAGCGGCTCAGGCGCTGGCCGCCACGTTGGCCACGAAAGCCCCGCTGTCTGTCGGCCGAATGAAACAGGCGCTGCGCCACAACGACTCTCTCGACGCGGCGCTCGAATCCGAACCACACCAGATTCTCGCGTTGATGCAGACGCGGGACTGGGCCGAGGGTGTCGCGGCTTTCACCGAGCGGCGCGCCCCCCGCTTCGAAGGAAAGTAGGAAAGCGCTGTGGTTCAAGCACATTCCGCATCGTCCGCTGTACAGACCGCTCCCGCGCGATCGGCCCTCGCCCGCTTGTTCGATCCGCGGTCGGTCGCGGTCATCGGCGCCTCCGCCGATCCTGGCAAACGCGGCTACCAGGCCGTTCGTGGACTTCAGGAGGCCGGTTACGCCTATCCGGTGTATCCGGTGAATCCCCGCGGCGGCCGCATCCTGGGTCTCGAGGTCGCGTCATCGATCGCCCAGCTTCCCTATGGCGTCGACGTCGCCCTCATCGCCCTGCCCGCCGCTGCCGTTCCCGACGCTCTGCGCCGTTGCGCGGCGGTGGGGATTCCCGCGGCGGTGGTGTTGGCCAATGGATTCGAGGAGACCGGTGCGGCGGGCGCGCAGGCGCAGACCGCATTGGCTCGAGCGATCGCCGAGACCGGCATCCGCGTCGTCGGACCCAACACGTCGGGCCTTCTCAACCTCGCCACGGGCGCGAATCTCGTTGGTGTACAGAACGTTCCGCCTGGTGCCATCAGCGTGATCACGCAGAGCGGGAATATGCTGCTGTCGCTGGTCAACGACCTTCGGACACTGCGGGGCACCGGAATCCACGCCTATGTCGGACTCGGCAACCAGGTCGATGTGAGCTACGACGAATGCCTCGCCGAACTCGCGCGTCATCCCGAAACCGGGGTGATCGCCATTCATATCGAAGGATTCACCGACGGGCGTGCGTTCCTCCGGTCCGCGGCGCAGGCGATCCGGGACACTCCCGTGGTGGTCCTTCGCGGTGGACGGTCGCAGGCCGGTCGGGCCACCGCGCGTTCACACACCGCATCCGTGGCCGGATCCGACGCTGTCGCCGCCGCCGTGCTGCGCCAAGCGGGCGTGGAATCGGCCGAACGATCCGACGAACTCGCTGTGCTCGCCAATGCCCTGGCCTCCACCCACCCGATGGCTCTCGGACGCGGCGTGGTCGTGCTGTCGGACGGCGGTGGACACGCCGCGCTGGCCGCCGACGCGCTGGCCGCCGCAGGTGTCGAACTCGCCGCCCTCGCCGACGACACCCGCGACGCACTGCGGCAACTCCTCGGCCCCGCGGCGGCGGTGTTCAATCCCGTCGATGTCGCGGGCGCCACGGACACCGATCCCGCTCTCTTCGCCGACGCGGTCGAGATCCTGACCCGTGATCCAGCGGTGGGGCTGGTGCTGATCGTCGGTATGTACGGGGGCTACCACCTGCGCTTCGATGCCGCACTGGCCGAGCAGGAGGCCGCCGCCACGGCGCGACTGCTGGAATGTACTGCCGCGCAGAAGGTTCCGCTGGTCGTGCACAGCTGCTACGCCGGTGAGCGGAATGTTCACCACGACCTGATGCGCGCCCGAGGGGTATCGGTGACCAGTTCCCTCGATCACGCGGCCCGTATCGTCGCGGCCCTGCGACGACGCGGCAGAATCCTGGCCCCCGCAGCCCAGCGGTCGTCGTTCGCCCTGCCTCGTCCTGCACCGCGGCTGGTCTCGGATCGGCCGGTGCTCGACGAACCCTCCGCCAGAACCTTTCTCAGCCGGCAAGGCATCGATGTCGGCGAATGGACGGTGGCACCGACGATCGCCGACGTCGTCGTCGCCGTCCGGGAATACCGCCGGCCGTGCGCGTTGCGGATCGTATCGCCGGATGTGGTGCACAAATCCGACGTGGGTGGTGTGCGGTTGCATGTGGCGGCCGCGGACGCCGAGGCGACCGCCACGGCCATGATCGGGTCGGTGACCTCCGGCGTGCCCGGTGCGCGGATCGACGGGATCATCGTCACTCCGATGGCCGAGCCGGGCGTCGAGTTGCTCGTCGGCGCGATGCGTGATCCGGTCTTCGGACCTGTCGTCGCCTTCGGCAGCGGCGGGGTACTGGTCGAAGCACGGGACGACGTCACCTTCCGCGCCGCGCCGCTCACCGACGTCGAAGCCCTCGAGATGATCGAGGAAACCAGGGCGTCACGTCTACTCGATGGCCACCGCCACCTGGAAGCGATCGATCGGAAACAGCTGGCGCGCCTGCTGGTTCGCGTCGGCGCGATCGTCGCGGCGCACCCGGAGATCGCCGAACTCGATCTCAACCCCGTGATCGCTTCCGGCACTGCGATCCTTCCGGTCGACGTTCGCATCATTTTGTCCGACAACGACACCGAGGAGGCCGGACGGTGAGTGGACCGGTGCGGATCGACCGCCGCGGTGACGTGGTGGTGTGGACTCTCGACAACCCGGCCACACGCAACGCGATCTCCGACCCCGAAACCATCGCGGCATTGGAGGACGCCATCGCCGAGGCCGACCATGACCTCGGCGTGCGCGTCGCCATTCTCACCGCGGCCGGCCCAGCGTTCTCTTCGGGAGGCAACATCAAGGACATGCGCGACCGGACGGGAATGTTCGGCGGCAGTCCGGCGGAGCTGTATCGCAATTACCGGCACGGCATTCAGCGCATTCCGAAAGCACTGTATTACTGCGAAGTTCCGACGATCGCGGCGGTGAACGGGCCTGCCGTGGGCGCCGGCTGCGACGTGGCGATGATGTGCGACATTCGGATCGCATCCACCGCCGCGACCTTCGCGGAAAGCTTCGTGCGAGTCGGCATCGTTCCCGGTGACGGCGGGGCATGGCTGCTTTCCCGCGCGATCGGCCCGGCCCGCGCTGCGGAAATGGCTTACACCGGCGAGCCGGTCGACGCGGCGACCGCGCTCGAGTGGGGCCTGATCTCCGCGGTTGTCGAGCCGGCGCTGCTTCTCGAATCGGCACACACCCTCGCGACGCGGATCGCGCGGCAACCGCCGCATGCGCTGCGGATGACCAAACGCCTGTTGCGTTCGGCCGAAAACCACAGTCTGGAAGGTATTTTGGATCTCTCCGCAGCGATGCAGGCCGCGGTCCACCACACCGCCGACCACGCCGAGGCAGTCGCGGCGATGCTGTCCCGCCGAGAACCGCGGTTCACCGGGACGTAGTCGATGATCCGTGGAATGTGTTGTTGCCGTTGCCTTCGGTGAACGCCTCAGCAGAGGTAAATGGCTCAGCGGACGCGAGTAGGAGAATCGGCGGGGTGCGAACCCTGGAACTGGTGGACGAGTTGGCGGCGATCGTCGGTCGAGCCCATGTGCTCACCGATCCGGACGTCGTCGCCGGACACGTAGTCGACTGGACCGGCCATTGGGTAGGGAGCACCTGCGCCGTGGTCCGCCCCGCCGACACCGCGGAGACCTCCGCGGTCCTGGCGGCCTGCCACCGAGCCGGGGTCGGCGTCGTTCCGCAGGGCGGAAATACCGGCTTGGTCGGCGGGTCCGTTCCGATGCGGGGCGAGTTGGTGCTCAGTACCGCTCGTCTCGACGAGATCGAGCGCGTGGACCCGATGGGCCGCACCATCGCCGCAGGTGCCGGCGTGACCGTCGCCCGAGCCCAGCAGGCCGCGCGCGCCCACGATCTCGACCTGGGAGTCGATCTGGCCTCGCGGGATTCGGCGACGCTCGGCGGGATCGTCGCTACGAATGCCGGCGGCATCCGCATGATCAAGAACGGCAACACCCGTCATCAGGTGCTCGGACTCGAAGCGGTGCTGGCCGACGGCCGAACAGTCAGTCGCTGGAAGGAATTGACCAAGGACAACGTCGGATACGACCTGCCCGGGCTGCTCGCCGGCTCGGAGGGCACGCTGGCGGTGATCACCCGCGTACTCATGCGGCTGGTGGTTCCGCCGCGGGAAACGCACGTTGCGCTCATCGGCGTCGGCACCGTCGGCGTCGCATTGCGCCTGATAGCCGAAATACAGCGCGCCGGAATCACAGTGGAGGCCGCGGAACTGATGACCCGGGCCGGTATCCATTTGGTCCGCACGCACTGCGCGCTTCGACCACCGCTCGCTGCCGACCCCGCGTACTACCTGCTTGTCGAGGTGTCGGGCCGGCCGGAAACCCAGGCAGCGCTGTTCGACGTGCTGGAAGACGCCGGACCGAATGTGCTCGACGCGGCCGTGGAGCAGGGACCCGCGCATCGGCTCTGGCGGTACCGGGAAGGACACACCGAAGCGGTGAGCGCCGAATCATCCACTCCGCCGGTGAAACTCGATCTGTCCACCCCGGTGCGGGAAATCGAGCCGTTCCTCTCAGCGCTCGGCGAGGATCTCGCCGAATCGGCTCCCGCTGTGCGCGCGATCTGTTTCGGCCACCTGGGCGACGGCAACATCCACGTGAATCTTCTCGATGTCGCCGCCGACGACCGCGATGCGGTGACCGATACGGTGCTGCGGCGGGTGGCCCTCCACGACGGCAGCATCAGTGCCGAGCACGGAATCGGGCGGGCGAAGGCTCGATGGATCGGGCTCGGTCGCAGCGACGTCGATCTCGACATCATGCGGTCGATCCGAGCTGCCCTGGATCCGGCACGACTGCTCAACCCGCACATTCTTCCCGCGAAATGATCTTCATTCCTGCCGAGAAGTTGCTCAGCCGCGAGCAGACGTGGTCCCACTGCGGTAGATACCGAAACTGCTCAGCAGGTTCTCTTCCTCCAGCAGAGTCGATCGAACGCTGTGACCGAGGGTTTGGGCGACACCAGCGGCCAACGCCTGTGCCAAGGCGGTGAACGCGGTCATCGACCGGAGGACCGAGGCACTGGACGCATCGACGAGAAAACAATCGTGGGCGGTCGTCGCCAGCGGAGACCCGGCGTTATCGGTCAGCGCCACCACGTGCGCACCGCGGTCGCGTGCCCACTGCGCGGCGCGCACGGTATCGGTGCTGTAGCGATGAATGGAGATCGCGACGAAACAGTCGCCCGCACGCACGCGGCGCAGTTCGTCGGTGAGCGAGCCGGCCGCACCGTTGATGGTGTGCACATCCTCGCGCAGCATGCCGAGCAGATATCCGAGCAAGTAGGCCGGGGCATGAGATTTACGCAGACCCAGCACGTGGACGTGGGCATCGCGTGCCAGGTGTTCGACCACGCGGTGCCAGGTCGGCTCCTCGATACGGGCGAAGGTGCGGGCGATGTTCGCCTGATCCAGCGCTGCGGCCTGTTCGAGTACTCCGCTGCCGACGTTTCCGAGCTGCTCCATGCTGTCGAAGCGGCGCAGCAGTTGCGCCTGCTCCTGCAGATGTTCACGGCACAGACGGATCAGCCCCGGGTAGCCCTGCAAGCCCAGGCCATTGGCGAACCGAACGACGGTCGCCTGGTTCACCCCGACCGCGGAGGCGAGCTCCGAGACGGTCATGAACGCGACGGTCTCGGGATCCGACATGACGCGCTCGGCGAGCTTGCGATGCGAGGGCGACATCGAATCCAGACGCCGGCGCAGTTCGGCCAGAAGTTCGTCGAAGCTCGCAGGGCCCGACGTCGACTGCTCACTTGTGGCGGCCATGGTCGCTCCATTCTTCGAACTGTCCGGAGGGTCGGCGGATCCGGACACCTGAACTCTAATGGGCCGCGGTGCAGCTATCGATCGCCGTTCGAGGCCGACTGCGGTCGCACCACCAAGGTGGGGCTCGCCGGCGGGCTGGAGCGAAAGAGGTTCTGCCGCCAGGGATCAGGAGGCCGGCTTGGGCTGGGAAAGGTCCTTGATACCGGTGATCGCCGTGATGATGTTGTCGATGGTGGAGGTGCCGCCCTCGAGGGCCGAGCTGCCGGAGTCGAGCATGGCTGAGCCCGACGACAATCCGGCGGAACCGGAGGACGAACCGCTGTCCGCCGAGCCCGTGCTCAGCTGCGCGGGGGCGGTAGTGCCCGAGTCGGCCGAGGGTGCGGCCGCGGAGGCGATGGCGACCGGGCCGAAGAACAGCGCGGCGGCGGAGAGGGTGGCGGCAGCAAAGATCTTGCGAGAGACCATGTACGGGAGTTCCTTCCACAGATGAATAACGATGCCATCACGGCGCGTAACCCAAATATATGAAGGTGAAATGTGTAAATCCACTTTCGTTACTGTGTGAATGGTCACGGTTAACAGCTGGCGAACTGCGCATCTCGTGCAGATCTCAGAATTGATCTTGCATTCTTTCCGTTAATTGCATGATCAATTCTCCGGGCTTCCGGCCGATGCCTCGAATCGCGGTCCGCGGGCTGTCGGAGGGATCACGTGCGGCGTAATCTACGTCACATCGCCACTCGGCGTCGCCCACTCGACCAAGGAGTCCTGATGGTCCTCTTCATCGACGTGCACGAACATCTGCCCGAAGGCACGACGGTGCGGGACGTGGCCGCCGCTCATGCCGCCGACGTGGCGATCCAGGGAGATTACGGCGTGACGTACCAGCGCTACTGGGTCGACGAAGCGAGCCACACGGCGTTCTGCCTGGTCGATGCCCCGGACGCGGATACCGCGATCACCGTCCATCGCGAGGCGCACGGGCTCGTTCCCGACCGGATCTACCCGGTGGTCGAGGGCGACTGATCGTCTCCGCCGGAACGTCCACGCCCCGGCTCGATCGGCCCGCGGCGTCCGAACGAATGCGGCTGGGATCGCCCGCGTCCTTGTGCCGACGCCCGGTACTTCGGATATCGGTGCGTCAGCGCCCGAAAACGTTCACTTCGATCTCACCGCCGAGGCGATAGCCCTCGGACAGATGCAGATTGTCGCCGCTCCAAAATCTGCCCGGGTCGTACCAATTCGGGCGCTTCTCCGGCAGCAATCCCATCGCTTGGTAGGTCAGGGCGACGATTTCCGCGCAGTAGGCGTTCTCCAGGCCGGCTTCGGTTTCGCGGTGCTTCGAACGCTTCGGTCGCGGTATCCGGCCCCGGAACCACCGGCCGGCCAGCGCGCTTGTCGAGGGAAAGGGCATGCCGTCCAGCCGTGCGACCGTCCGGAGGGCCGCATCCTCCATCTCGGGTGTCACAGGGCGCTCCAGCTGGCGCAGCCAGGCTTGCTGCCCGTAATCATTGGTCCAGCGCAGGACCGCGGCCTGCAGGTCGTGCAGCTGGGCACCGCGATGGTGGTTGCCGGACCAGACATCCGGCAGCGCCCGGCCGAGTTCGGCATGCCAGATGAGGGCCGGCAGGTCGTCGACGACCACCGCCATGCCGACGTGGTTGACCGGGCTGTTGGTCAGGCCCCGGATCGTGCGATCGGCGCCGGAATGTCCACGGAACAACCACAAGTCGCCCGTCCGCGTGAGTTCGACCGCTTCATCCAAACCGATACTCGAGGGCGCTTCGCGTGGCACAGCGACTAGCCTAAGCCGTATGCGGTGGTGGAAAGTACTCGGCTTGGCAGGAGCCGCGGGTGTCGCGGCGACCGGAGTGGTCATCGTGCGCTCCGAGCGCAAGCGCCGGGCCTACACCCCGGACCAGGTCCGGGAGCGCCTGCACGCCCGCCTCGGCGACCAAGCCGAGCCGATCGGCGACGGCGAAGACTGATCCGGGACGGGAAGCGTTCGCCCGCAACAGTTTCCATTCCGTGGGCGCGCAGTGGTGAGCGAACTGTTCTTGTCGGAAGAAAGCCCCAGTTCGTAGGTCAGTAGTTTCCGCCGGGCGGGTATTCGGAGAAGAACTGCTGCAGGAACGGGGTGGCGGCGTCGAGGCCCCACCGGACAGCGCCGAGTATGGCATTGCCCGTATTGATGACCACGAATCCGATGACATCGCGATTTTGTTCCGCGAGTTGCTGGAGTGGCTCGATGATATTCGTGAACATGATGTGCCTTCGCATCCGGGCGGATGGGTACGTTCCAGGCTGCCACAGTGGGCAATGGGTGACCAGGTCACCGCCCACCCAATCCCGACATCGCAATCCCTCGCACGAACGACTTCTGCGCGAACGCGTAGATCACCAGCATCGGCGCCACCATCAGGATGGAGGTCGCCATGAGGATCGGCCAGTTGGTTTCGTACTGGCCCTGCAGGCGCACCAATCCCAGTGTGAGCGTGGAGATCTCGTCGCGCTGGATCATCACCAGCGGCCACAGGAAGTCGTTCCACACCGTCACCCAGGTGAGGACCGCGAGCACCATCACCGCCGGGCGGGCGTGGGGGAGCAGAACGCGCCAGTAGGTCTGCCAGACCGAGCAGCCGTCGAGAATGGCGGCTTCCTCCAGTTCGACCGGCAGGGTGATGAAGAACTGGCGCATGAGGTAGGTGCCGAAGGCGCTGCCGAACAGGCCCGGCACGATCATGGCCAGGGGGCTGTCCACCCAGCCGAAGGTGCGCATGAGGATGAACTGGGGGATGACGGTGACGGTCGCCGGGACCATCAGGGTGGCGAGGTAGGCGACGAACAAGACGTCGCGACCCTTGAACGGCAAGCGGGCGAAGGCATATCCGGCCAGCGAGCAGAAGAATACCTGACCCGCGGTGACACAGCCGGCGTAGAGCACGGTGTTGAAGAAGATCCGCCCGAACGGCATCAGGTCGAAGATGTCGCGGTAGTTCGACCATGCCGGGTGGGCCGGGAGGATGCTGGTGTCGGAGATGTTGCCCTGCTTTTTCAGCGAACTCGACAAGGCCCACAGCAGCGGAAACAGCGCGCACCATGCCATCGCGACGAGCACCAGGTACAGCACTATCCCGCGCCCGGTACGGCGGAGAACGGCACGATTCGCGGTCGCGGTCGCCACCTAGGCCCCGCTTTCGTAGGCATCGCCGCGGGTGAATCGCAATTGGAGCAGTGTCGATGCCAGCAGGATCGCGAAGATCACCCAGGCGAGTGCACAGGCGTAGCCGATGTCGTC
Organism: Nocardia sp. AB354; assembly: GCF_049538315.1. Classification (NCBI taxonomy): domain Bacteria; kingdom Bacillati; phylum Actinomycetota; class Actinomycetes; order Mycobacteriales; family Nocardiaceae; genus Nocardia; species Nocardia sp. AB354. The sequence continues at coordinate 67,304 of NZ_JBMVFU010000010.1, forward strand.
GAAGGAGAAAGCGTTCTGGTAGAGCATGATTCCGAGCACGTACGTGCCGGTTTCGGGACCGCCCTTGCCGCCGGTGAGGACGTAGGCCTGATCGAACACCTGGAACGAGTTGATGACCGTGATGACGAACGCGAACGCCAGCGCGGGCCGGATCAGCGGCACGGTGATCGAGCCGAACCGGCGCACCGCTCCGGCGCCGTCGATACGGGCGGCCTCGTAGATGTCGGCCGGTATGCCCTGCATGGCGGCGAGCAGGACGACGGTGACGAAGGGGACGCTCTTCCACACACTGACCAGGCACAGCGAGACCATCGACCACCCGGGGTCGGTGAGCCACGGGACCGGACCGATGCCGATCCAGCCGAGGGCGGTGTTGAGCACGCCGTAGTCGGTGCTGAAGGTGAGCCGCCACACCACGGCCATCGCCACGGTCGAGGCGACCAGCGGCATGAACATGATGCTGCGAAAGATGCCGATACCCTTCAGTTGTCGATTCAGGGCCGCCGCGACGGCGATACCGATGGCGATGGTCGGGATCAGCGTGCCGACGGTGAAGATCACCGTGTTGCGCAAGGCCACCCAGAACAGCGGGTCGTGTGCGAAGAGCCGGCGGAAGTTGCCGATACCGATGAACTTCGGCGGACTGAACAGATCCCAGCTGTGCAGGCTCAGATACAGCGTGAACACCAAGGGGAAGGCCATGAACACCGCGACCGCGATCAGGTTGGGGGCGATGAACATTCGGCCCGCGGCGGCCTTGCGCCGGCTCAGCGGTGAGCGATGGTTGCTCACCGTGCCCGGTGAGGTGCGGGACACCTGCACCCCGTCGGCACAGCGAACCGCTGTGCGATTGTCGCTCACTGCGCCTCCAGGAGGTCGTTGATCTGCCGGGCGAGGCCGTGCTTGAACCACTCCGCGGAGGCGGCGCCGCGGAACACGTGGTCGTATCCCTGCTGGATCACCGCGTCGACACGTGGCCATGCGGGTGTGACCGGCAGGTTGTTGGCGTGGTCGCCGCCGTGGAACACCTCGAGGTTGTGCACTTTCGCATGTGCCTGCGCGAACCCGTCGGAGCCGAGCGCCGATTTCAACGCGGGAACGAACAGTCCCGATTTCGCGATGACCGCCTGACCGACCGGCCCGGTGGCGAATTTGACGAATTCCCAGGCCTGCTCCTTGCGCGGGCTGTCTGCGGCGATGGACAGGCCGGTGGTGCCGATATCCGACCGCGCGGCGGTACCGCGCGGGCCGACCGGTAGCACCGTGACGTCGAAATCGAGGTCTTCCTGGCCGGCGTAGGTGCTGTACATCCAGTGCCCGGACAACGCCATCGCGGCTTTGCCCTGGGCGAACATGTCCGACGAGGAAAGCGATTGCTGGAATTCGATTGTCGGCATCACCCGGTGCTTGGTGGACAGGTCGGTGTAGAACTGGACGCCCTCGATGAAGGCGTCGTTGTCGATGTTGGTGCGGGTCGGGTCGACGGACGGGGTGAACCATTCGATGCCGTTGTTCATCCCGAAGCAACTGGCGGAGTAGTAGACGGTCCAGGGATCCACGAACCCCCATTGGATGACGTCGCCGGAGCTGTCACGTTTGGTCAGCGCCTGTGCGGCGCCGAGGAATTCGTCGAAGCTCCAGGCATCCTCCCAGCGTGTGGGCGGAGGTGCGAGTTCGGCGTCGGCGAAGAGTTTGCGGTTGTAGTAGAGGAAGATTCCGGCCCACTGCTCGGGCAGCGCGTGCTGCGCGTTCTTGTAGCGGAACGTGTTGTACAAGGGCATCGAACTGTCCTTCTTCAGCTCGGCCGCGTACACCGGGTCCTTGTCCAGGATCGTGTCGAGATTTTCGAAGATGCCGCGTTCGGCGAGGAAGGAATAGGACAGATCCCACGACATCAGCACGTCCGGGCATTTACCGCCCGCACAGTAGGTCAGGATCTGAGTCTGTGGATCAGGGCCGGACATCTGAGTCCGGATCTTGATGTCCGGGTGCAGCTTGCGAAACTCGTCGATGATCTCGAGCCGGACCTTCGCCTCGTCGGGTTTGGCCTGGAAGAAGAAGGTGAGCGCGTCGTCGTTGTCACCGCAACCGGCTATCGAGGACGCGGCCGCCGCCGCCCCGGCCGCCGCCGCACCCCGCAGGAGCGTGCGCCGGTCGAACCTTCGAGTCGATGCCACCCGCGCCCCCGTTCGGCTGCAACAAGCGAACTTCATTGCAGAAGAACGTAATACCGCGGGGGCTGATTCGTCTGGAAAATACGCACGAGACCGGCCGCACGTGTCCTCCCGCTCGTGACCGGGCCGGGGCAGCCCGTGGACATGCGGGCAGATTCTCGGCAATCCCAGGTGGGCAAACTCTGGTCAACCCCCTCGATACCCACGCGCGGCATACTGGAGTCATAGCGCCGACGTCGTCCTCGGGAGGATCGAGATGGCAAACAACGGGCCTTTCGGGATCGATCCGGAAGAATTCGAGCGCGCTCTGCGCGAGGCGGAAGTCGAGTTTCGCGACCTGCTCGGTAAGGCCGCCGAATACCTCGACCGCAGCACCGTCAATTCGCTGACGTCGCTGTTCGGCCAGTTCGTTCAGCCGGATCGCGCGCGGACGCCGGAACCGGACGACGCGACGACCGGGGAGACCGGCAGCGGGGTGTGGGCCGTCTACAGCGTCGACGACGCCGGTGAGGCCCGGGTCGAGCAGGTCTTCCCGACCGAACTCGAGGCCTTACGCGCACATCGCGACAACACCGACGAACGCCGCAAGGTGCGATTCCTGCCCTACGGCGTCCCTGCCAGCGTGCTCGACCAGACCTGAGGGCGCAACGGCCGGCCGCGACCTTCCCGGGTGGCCGTCCCAGCGGTCTCCTCAGTGCGGCGTCGCCGTCGCATTCTCGACGGCTAGGGCGAGAGCCTGCGGGTCCTCGTCGGGTTGACCGGTGCCGGTGGTGATCAGGTCGTGCAGGCTCCGGTCGATGTAGAACGACCAGCCCTTGCGGCAGGCGTCGAAGCATTCGAACGCCGGGGTGAGGCCGACGTGGGTGAAGCGGAGTTCGGTGGTGTCGGCGCGGCGGGTGATCTCGAAACGGATTTCGGTGTCGTTCCATTCGGTCTGGTCGTCGACCAGGGTGAGCCGGGCGTCCAAAACGCGCCAGACGACGCGGTCGTGCGGGACGACCTCGGTGACCTCGATGGTGGCGCGATGCACGCTCGGAACCTCGTACGTGAAGACGTCTCCGGGCTTTTCGCTGCGTCCGGTGAGAGCCTTCGACCACCAGCCGCGCACGTCGAGCACGGCGCCGAAGGCGGTTTCGGGGGTCCGGTCGACGGCGAAGGTCGTCGTGAAGTTCTGCTCGGTCATGGGGTGCTCCCTGAAGGGGTGGGTGAATCGGCCGCGATATTCAACCGATGGGTTGACAGTAGGTGCGGGAAGACGGAATAGTCAACCATGTGGTTGAGAATTCTTCGGAGCGGCTCGACGTGGTGTTCCACGCGCTGTCGGACTCCACGCGCCGCTCGATGCTGCGCACACTGGCGCGGCGCCAGTGCAGCGTGGGGGAGCTGGCTGCCCCGTTCGACATCTCGCTCGCGGCCGCGTCCAAGCACATCAAGGTGCTCGAGCGCGCGGGGCTGGTACGACGCAGCGTGCACGGGCGCACACATCTGTGCCGGCTCGATCCGCGCCCGTTGCGAGAGTGCGCCGAATGGGTGAACTTCTACGAGCGTTTCTGGAACCAGAGCCTCGACGCTTTGGAAGCCGCACTGCTACAGGAGGATTCGCGAGATGAGTGACTACGGGGAGGTCGTCGAACCGGGCACGGTCCGCATCGAACGGCTACTGCCCGGGCCCATCGAACGGGTCTGGGCGTATCTGACCGAAATCGACAAGCGCGCGACCTGGCTGGCGGGCGGGCTGCTCGAACAGGTCATCGGCGGCCGGGTCGAACACATCTTCCGGATTCACGAGCTCACCGGCGAAGGCGATCCCGCCGCGGTGGCCGACCGCAGGCACGGCGAGGTGCTCGAATGGGATCCTCCGCATCTGCTGCGCCACACCTGGAGCAGTGGCGGCGGCCTCGCCGACTCGGAGGTGACCTTCGCGCTCGAGCAGGTCGCCGACAAGGTCCGTCTGACGGTCACCCACCGCCGGCTCCCGACCCGCGGCGAGATCCTCGATATCGCCGCCGGCTGGCACACCCACCTGGACATCCTGCACGCCAGGCTCGCGGCATCCGCACCGGATCCGTTCTGGCCGAAGTTCGATTCCCTTCGCGCGGAATACGAATCGCTGCTTCCGGATTCGTCGAATGACCGCTGATCTAGGCAACCGCAGGTGCCACGAGGCCGTAACCACCTTTGTCGCAACGCATCTGGCGCGCGCGAACCGGTCGAGCGATGGCACGCCGTCGAGCTGGTTCCACACCGGTGCGCCCAGCGAGGAACTGAACGGAGTCCTCAGAGTGGGCGCTGCGATCCCGCATGAGATCGAGCAGTTGCGCACACTGTTCGACGGCGTACCGGCATCGTGGTATTTCTGGCCGGACGTCGATTCGCCGGAGATTCCGGAGCTCCTGCGGCGGCGCGGACTGGAGTTGTTCGAAACCGAGCCGCTGATGATGCTCGCCGATCCCGACCGAGCCGCCTACCGGGAACGCGGACGACCGGAGCCGATCGAGGACGTGGCCGGCGATGCCGGCCTCGCCGAGTGGGCGCGACTCTGGTCGGGTGCGACCGAGGTCGACGATCTCGTGACCGGCCTGCGTGAGGGGATGGATCGGAGGTCCACCCGCTACCTGCTCTGGCGTGACGGCGGGGAGGTGCTCGGCTGTGCCGCCGTCGTCACCTGCGCCGCGGGCGCATCGCTCGAGCACATCGTGACCCGAGCCGATCATCGCGGAGAAGGCATCGGGACCGCGCTCACGCGGTATGCGCTGGCACTGGCCCTGGAAGCGGGTGCTCGCTCGGTCGTACTCACCGCATCACCGGACGGCGAAGGAATCTATCGACGCCTGGGCTTCGGCACCGTCGGGCACGTCGAGCGCTATGCGTGATCGGCTGCCGCCGTGAGGCGGCTATCGCTGTCCGCAGTCCTGGCCGAGGCGATCTCCGGCCGGAACTGACCGGTATCGGGCTGTTGCGCGATGTACGGCTCGCGGCGCAGTGGAACATCAGTACGGCCGCGCCCGTGCTCGTCGGCGGAATCTACGGCGGGTAGGCGCGTCCGAGGTGGGGAATCAGGCGTCTTCGAGGGCCTCGCCGATTTCGTGGGCCACGCGGTTGTGCTGGTTTTCCGCGAGCCAGTGCCCGCCGGCCAGTACCAGGGCGACGGGCCATTCGATGATTTCCGCGGCGGCCAGGGCGCCCAGTGCGCCGTAGTAGGCCAGTTGTTCGGGGCGGGGGATCGGTACACGGCCGAGCAGGGGGAGTTCCACCGCGAAACTGTGCGCGGCGATGACCTTGTCGACCGCGTTCCGGTGGCTGGTGTGCGTTTTGTCGGCCATATGTTGCCTTCCGGTCATGCGATATTCGGGGTCCCGACGCTTGGGTTCGCCACAGTGGCCGTCGTGAGGACAGCTGATGTAGGTGGCGGCCAGGATCCGTTGACGGGCGCGCTGACGCAGGTGCTGACCGTTCCCCTGCGTGAGTTGTACGCGGCGTTGTGGCGCCTGGGAGTCATCGACGTCGTCGGCGAATCATCGCGCTGACCGTTTCCACGCTACGCCGCGAGTCGAGGCCGACGACGGCACGTACGACGGCCGTCGACGCGCAACGAGAAGCGTGCGCCCACGGTCACGCGGAAGGCTGCCTCGAGGTCCGCCGACGCCGGTTACGCCTTGCTGGGTGCGCGCCGTGAGCGGGCCGCGGTCTTGCGGGCGGTCGTCTTTTTGCCACCGTCGCTGCGGCGGGCCGGTCGGTCACTGCGGGCCGGCTGCTTGCGCTGCGCGGCGGGAGCCCTGGTGGCCGACGACGGTTGCTGGTCCGGGTGCGAGGTGAGCCTCCGGAGTACGAGTGCGGTGCCGCCGACGCCCAGGAGCACGGGCCAGTCCACGACTCCCGTGGCTCCGATCGCCGCCAACGTGAGCGCGGCGGCCGGTGTCGAATGACTCCCGCTGCTCAGTCCGCTCCGCACCCCGGACACGACACCCTGCATCCCGCCGAGAACTCCGTTCACCGCGGCGCCGCCCACCGCCCCGGCCGCGGATGTGGTCGCATCGGCCGTCCACGAAATCGCTTTTACCCCACCCTCGAGAAGGTCCATCGTCACTCCCTTTGAGTTCACCTTTTGGACATCTGCGAGCAAGCTGCAGTCTACTCGCGGCGCGCGGTCGCTCCGGGCGTAGCGACCGAGATGAAACATGCGCCCGGCACTCCTCGTGACGAGGGCGGTCGGTCATCACTCGGATCGTGATTTATCCTGGCACGACATGAGCGATGTGATCCGAGCTGCCGCCCTGCGGGGTTTCGGTAGTGTGATCGAAGAGTGCGGAGGTGACTCTGCCGCGCTGCTCGCACATGTCGGAATCGAACCCGCGCTGCTGGACTCCGAGGACGCGCTCATCTCGCATCGCAGTCTGGCGCGGCTGCTGGAACACGCATCCGCCGAATTGGATGTCCCCGACCTGGGACTGAGAGTGGCCGAACGCCAAGACATTTCGATCCTCGGCCCGCTCGCGGTGGTCATGCTCCACTCGGCGACCGTGCGCGAAGCGGTCGAGAGTGCATCCCGGTTCATGTTCGTGCACAGCCCGGCGGTGTCGTTCACCCTGACCGATGATCCGGACGGGAATGCGGACGTGGCCGGTGTGCGGTACTCGCTGAGTGCGCCCCCGCCCACGCGTCAGGTCGTCGAAATGGCGCTGCTGGTGGCATATCGGGTGGGTCGACTCGAACTCGGCGCGGCGACGCCGCCGATCGGCGTGGACTTCCCGCATTCCCGGATCGCCCCGCCCGAGCGGTACGTGGAGTGTTTCGGGGCGCCGGCCCGATTCGGCCGTCGCACGGCCACCCTGAGATTGCCGGCCGAGGGGCTGGACTCCTCGCTGGCGGCGGCGAATCCGCTGCTGAGAAAGCTCGCCCTGGACTACCTCACTTCGCGCTACCCCGACCCGCAGCAGGTGTACGTCCCGCGGGTTCGTGGCTATCTCGACCAGGCTCTGGGCAGTGGGGCGATCGAGTTGTCAGCTGTCGCAGCCACTTTCGGTATTCACGCGCGAACCCTGCAGCGCAGGCTGGTGGCGGAGGGCACGTCCTACGCCGAGATTCTCGACGCGGTCCGCCGCGATGCCGCGCTACGCCACTTGATCGAATCCGACCTCGCCCTGTCCCGCGTGACCGCTGCGGTCGGACTGGCGGAGCAGTCGGCATTGACGCGCTGCTGCCTGCGCTGGTTCGGCGCCACCCCGAGCGCCGTCCGCCGCGCGGGCGGCGTCGCCGAACCTGTCGTCCAGAGGTAAATCTCTGTCGTCGGTGGGCAATACCCCGCAGGTCGGCGAAACGCACACTTCCCTGTCATGGACAACACCCTCGCCCGGCGCGGCAGCGAAGAGTTACGCGCACTGTTTCGGACTGCGGCGTGCCCGGACCTCGCGGAGGTGACGGGACGTCTCGAGGCCGAGCTCGCCGGGCCGGCGCTCGTGCGTGCGCTGGCCCCGATAGCGTTCCGGCTCACCGGCCTGGCGGACTGGTGGGGTAAGGATCTGCGACCAGCTCCCGCGGGGGACGGGCTGACGGGATACAACCTCGCCGGCCCGCGCGGAGAATCGGCCACCCTGCCGCTGCGCGCGACCATCGGTCCCTCCCGGCTCGACGGCGCGCCGGCCGTGGTGGTCAGCTATGCATCCGATGCCCCCTTCCCCTGGCGGCGGGTCGTCGACGATCTGCGCATCCTTTCGGACGGGACCGTGCTGGGCCTTACGTTCGGCCTGCCCTTCACATCCCGCGGCGGCTCGCCTTTCCTGCTGCGCCGGGAGGTCCGGTGATGCGCGATTGGATCGTGATCGGATCCGGTTTCGGCGGCAGCGTCGCCGCGTTGCGACTGGCCGAGAAGGGATACTCCGTCACCGTGGTGGAGAAAGGCCGCCGCTACCGGGACGAGGACTTCGCCACGAGCGCATGGCAGGCCCCGCGCATGCTGTGGGCTCCGCGCGTCGGCCTCAGAGGGATCCTCCAACTGCGGCCGATGAAGCACGTATCGGTGATCTGCGGGGTGGGCGTCGGCGGCGGGTCCCTGGTGTACGCGAGCACGCTGTACGTTCCGCACTCCGACGACTTCTACCGGCACGAGCAGTGGGCCGAGCTCGCGGATTGGCGAGCGGTGCTCGCTCCGCACTACGCCACCGCCGAACGCATGCTGGGGGTGGTGGACTGTCACAGCGACGGTCGAAGTGAGCAGATGATGCGCGCCGTCGCGGCCGACCTCGGTGTGCCCGACGCCGTGCACCAGACCAGAGTGGGGGTGTATCTCGGCACTCCGGGCGAGACGGTGCCGGATCCCTTCTTCGGCGGTGCCGGACCTGAACGCACCGGGTGCCTACGCTGCGGCGAATGTCTGCTCGGTTGCCGCCACGGCGCCAAGAACAGCCTGGTCAAGAATTATCTCCACCTGGCCGAAGGGCTCGGGGTCGAGATCCGGCCCGAACGTACGGTCGTCGGTATTCGTCCGCTCGGCGCCACCGACGGCAGCGACGGTTACGCCGTCACCACCGAACGCTCCGGCGCGTGGATACGGCGTGACCGCCAGGTCGCGCACGCACGCGGAGTCGTGCTCGCGGGCGGAGCGATGGGAACGAGCGAACTGCTCACCAGAGCCCGCGCCACCGGTTCGCTACCGAGACTGTCGGACCGTGTGGGGCACCTCGTACGCACCAACAGCGAAGCCATCACCGCGGTCACCGCGCACGACCGCTCGGCCGATCTCGCCACCGACCTGACCATCACCATGAGTGTGCACCCCGACGAGCACACCCATGTCACCAACAACACCTACGCGGCGGCCGGTGACGCGCTGGCCTTGACCTTCGGCCCGTTCACCGGCGGCCGGCGGCGAACCCTGCAATTCGCGCGAGAGATCGCCCGGCATCCGTTCCGCTGGCTGAATCCCACACGCATCCGTGGCTGGTCCCGCCGCACCGTCGTCTTCACCGTCATGCAAAGCCTCGACAGCTCACTCCGGTTGCGTCCCAAGAGATTCGGTTCGGGGATGGCCACCGTCGTCGACGATGCCGGCACAGCCCCGGCGAGCTATCTGCCGATCGCGAACCGGTTCACCGAACTGGCGGCGCGACACATCGGCGGCTACCCCGAAAGCTCCGTCGCCGAATCGCTGATCAGCTCGCCCACCACGGCTCATATCCTCGGCGGCGCCGTGATCGGGCCCGACGCGAGCCGAGGAGTGGTCGACCGATACCACCGGGTCTTCGGCTACCGCAATCTACTGGTGACCGACGGGTCCGCGGTACCGGCGAATGTGGGCGTCAACCCGAGCCTCACCATCACCGCCATGGCCGAGGAGGCACTGAGCCACATTCCGGCCAAATCCACCCCGCGAGAAGCGGATTCGCACTAGCGGGCCGACGCTCATTCCCCAAGGGTTACCGCGCGGAGCGGGCGAAGCGGCCCGGAGTCGTGCCGGTCCAGCGGGTGAAGGCGTGAGTGAAGGCGGAAGCGTCGGCGTAGCCGAGTCGGCGGGCGACCTCGTCGACGGTGGTGCCGAGGGTGAGGAGTTCTTCGGCGAGAAGATGGCGGGTCTCGGCGACCAGGCCACGGTAGGAGGTGCCTTCTGCGTCGAGGCGCCGGCGTAGGGTGCGCACACTCATGCGGAGATCGGCGGCGATATCTTCCTGGGCGGCGGTGACGCCGCGGGTCAGGAGGCCGGCGCGGACGCGGGCCGCGGTGCCGTCGCGCCGGCGCCGGCGTTGCATGATCTCGGCCGCTTGCTGGTGGGCGAGCGCGGCGACATGTGGATTCGCCTGGGGCATGGGAAGTTCCAAGATTTCCCGCGTGAGGATGAGCCGGGTGACCGGTGCGTCGAAGGTAGGGCAGACCCCGAGCAGTTCGGTGAACCGCTCGGCGTAGACAGGTGCGGGACAGGCGAGTTCGACGGTCGTGGGCGGTACCGCCGCGCCGAGCAGTTCGCGATCCAGCGTGATGAGTTCGGCCAGGTCGCGTTCGAGCAGGAACTGCCGCAGTGCGGATGGCGCCGCCGAGTAGTCCAACGTCACCGTGGCGCCCGTGGGGGTTTCCTGAATGCGCCAGCGGGCGAAGGAATAGGCGATGTCCATATGCTCGATCCCGATGCGCAGTGCTTCGCGTACGGTTCGGCTCGTCATCACCGCGAAAGCCCAGATGCCGTGTGCTGCAAGGTGATAGCGCTGTCCTGCGGCCAGGCCGAGGCCGGGAATATGCCCCAGCCGCGTGACCAGGTTCTGGACCACCCGCAATTCCTGTGCGGCGCGGACCTCGCCGTTCGCATCGTTCAGAATCGACAGGGTGATATCCGAGCCGTCGAGGCATTGCGCGAGGGTCAGGCCGTGGGTGAGGCCGAGCTGAACCAGGATCGCGGCACTGGTGCTCGACCGCGGCATATTCAGGTGGACAGCCATGGGCACATCCTCGGTCAGAATGGCCGAAAAGCACAAGTCTTGGCCGGTTAGATCATGGATCGGCAGGGCGTCTGCTTCCTAACCTCGTGATACGCGAAACAAGCGAGGAGTGGAGAGTGGGTATGGGGCTGGCAGGCATGCGGGTGGCGGTCACCGGCGGTGCGAGAGGTATCGGGCGAGCCACCGCGGCGGCCTTGGCCGCGTCGGGAGCGCGGGTGGTGATCGGCGACATCGATGCCGACACGCTGGCGGCGACGGCCGCGGAACTGACCGCCGCGACGGGTGCCGACGTGATCGGCGTCCCGCTGGACGTGCGTGATCGCGAGTCGTTCGAGAGCTTCCTGGATCGGGCCGAAGCGGAGCTCGGCGGGCTGGACGGCCTGGTCAACAACGCGGGGATCATGCCGACCGGCTCGTTCCTCGAGGAGCCGATGGATCTGGCCGACCGGCAACTGGACATCAACCTGCGCGGGGTGATCATCGGATCGAAGCTCGCCGGTCGGCGGTTCGCTGATCGCCGCCGCGGCCATATCGTGAACGTGGCCTCCGTTCTCGGGCTGGTCGGAACGCCGGATGTCGCAACGTATTCGGCGACCAAATTCGGTGTCGTCGGCCTCGGTTCGGCGTTGCATCAGGAGTTGGCGGCATTCGATGTGCACGTGAGCACCCTGTGCCCGGCCTTCGTCAACACCGAGCTGATCGCCGGGCTGTCTCCGAACCGGATCACCCGGGTGATCGGCTTCGTCGAACCCGAGGATGTCGCACGCGCGGTGGTCGACGCATTGGCTCGCCGGCGCGGCGGGTTGCGCGTGGTCCCGCGCATCGGCGGGATCGCCATCGCGCTGCTCACCGCGATGCCGGAAGGGCTGCGCAATCGGTTCGGCCGCCTACTGGGCAGCCACGACACCGTGTCCGGCGCCGATATGTCGCAGCGAGCGCGCTATCTCGAACGTGCGGGCCGGAGCTGAGAACACGCGGCCTTTCTGCGAAACATCTTGTCCCGAGGAGGAATTCACTTCATGGCACGGAATCTCGAGAGCCTGGTGACCGGGCTCGGTGACGCGGCCGAGACGCTGCGCGCCGTTGTCCGCCTGCATCAGCGCGGCGTGATCGACCTGACACGCCCGGATCGGGTCGCGCGCATGGCCCGGGAGAACCGGATCTACGGTCCGCCGGCGGCGTTGATCATGGCGGGGGCCCGTCATCACCCGCACCGGCCCGCGATCGCCGACGAGCGCGGCGTGCTGACCTACGGTGAACTCGACGCGCAGTCCAACGCACTGGCCAATGCGCTACTGGCGCAGGGGCTTACGGCCGGTTCGGTGGTCGGGGTCCTGGCGCGCGACCATCGCGGGCTGGTGCTGGCGATCAGCGCGGCCGGTCGCGCCGGACTGCGGCTGGCCATGATGAACACCGGATTCGCCAAGCCGCAGTTCGCCGAGGTCGCCGCGCGGGAGAACGTGCGAGCCATGTTGCACGACAGCGAGTTCGGCGACCTGCTCGATGCGCTACCGTCGACGCTGCCGCGCATCCTCACCTGGGTGGACGAGGGGCACGCGGTACCGGCGGGCGCGCGCACCGTGGATGAGCTGATCGACGCGGGCGACCACCGGATGCCACCGGCGCCGGCACAGCCGGGTGGCTTCATCATCCTCACCAGCGGTACCACGGGCTTGCCCAAGGGGGCGCCGCGCACCAAGGTGACACCGCTGGCGAGTGCGATGATCGCGGACCGTATTCCGTTCCCGCGCAGGGGCTGCGTGGTCATCGTGTCGCCGATCTTCCATTCGACCGGGTTCGGGACGTGGACCGTGGCCACCGCCCTGGGCAACAAGACCGTGCTCTTGCGCCGGTTCGACGCCGAGGCCACGTTGCGCGCGGTGAGCGAGCACCGTGCCGAGATGCTGGTCGCGGTGCCGACCATGCTGCATCGCCTGGTGGCGTTGGGCCCGGATGTCATCGGCCGTTACGACCTGTCGGCGCTGACAACCATTGCCGTGGCGGGCTCGGCGTTGTCCCCGGAGCTGGCGACCCGGGTGCAGGACACCTTCGGCGACGTGCTCTACAACCTCTACGGTTCGACCGAGGTCGCGGTGGCGACCGTGGCGCAGCCGCACGAATTGCGCCGTGCCCCGGGCACCGTCGGTCGCCCGCCGGTGACGAGCAGAATCGCGTTGTTCGACGCCGAAGGGGACCGGGTGAGTGCCCGCAACGTCTCCGGTCGGGTGTTCGTGCGCAGTGGTGCGCCGTTCGAGGGGTATACCGACGGCCGTCACAAGCAGTTCATCGACGGGTACATGTCCACCGGCGATATGGGCCGGATCGACGAGCACGGGCTGCTGCACATCGACGGCCGCGACGACGACATGATCGTCTCCGGCGGTGAGAACGTCTACCCGCTGGAGATCGAGAACCTGCTCGCGGCACGGCCCGATATCGACGAGGTGTCGGTCGTCGGCGTGGCCGACGAGGAGTTCGGAAAACGCTTGCGCGCCTACATCGTTCCAGCGCCCGGCGCCACCGTGAACGCCCCGGACATCAAGGCGTACGTGAAGGCGAACCTGGCCCGCTACAAGGTTCCCCGCGATGTGGTCGTCCTGGACGAACTGCCGCGCAATGCCACCGGCAAGGTCCTGCGCCGGGTGCTGGAGGAGATGGACTGACGTTTCTCAGCTGTCGTAGCCGAAGAGCTTCGCCGCCAGATCCGTCATCACTTCGCTGGCGCCGCCGCCGATGCCGAGGATGCGCGCGTCACGGTAATGGCGCTCCACCTCCGATTCCCGCATGTACCCCATGCCGCCGTGCAACTGGACGGCCTCGTCGACGACGTGTTTGACGGCCGCGACGGCGGAATTCTTCGCCAGGCAGGCTTCGCCGACGACGAATTCGCCGGCCGTGGCGCGCACGGCGACCTGGCGGGTGAAGGTGCGGGCCAGCTCGATCCGGCGGCGCATCTCGACCAGCTTGTGCCGCACCACCTGCCGGGCGATCAGCGGCTTGCCGAAGCTCTCCCGACGCCGGACGTGGTCGAGGGTCAGATCGAGGCAGCGCTGCGCGATCGCGTACGCGTGCACCGCGATATTGACCCGCTCGGTGACGAAAGCCGCACCGAGCAGCGCGAATCCACCGTTCTCGGCGCCGACCAGATTGGCGGCGGGTACCCGGCAATCGGTGAAGGTCAGCTCGGCGGTGTCCGAGCACAACCAGCCCATCTTCTCCAGCTTCCGCGACACGCTGAAACCCGGAGTGCCGGTATCGATCACGAGCAAGCTGATGCCGCTCGCGCCCGGTCCGCCGGTGCGCACCGCGGTGGTGACGAAGTCCGCGCGTGTGCCGGAGGTGATGAACAGCTTCGCGCCGTTGACGACGTAGTGGTCGCCGTCGCGGACCGCGGTGGTGCGCACGGATCCGACGTCGGAGCCCGCCTCCGGCTCGGTCACCCCGAGCGAACCGATCAGGTCCCCGGAGAGGGTCGGGCGCACGTACCGGTCGATCAGGGTGGCGTCGCCGGCGGCGACGATGTGCGGCAGCGCGATCCCGTGGGTGAACAGGGCGGAGTGGCAGCCCGACGAGCCGCCGGCCTCGATGAACGCCTCGGTGGCGACGGTCATGTCGACGAGATCCCCGCCGTCACCGCCGTACGCCTCGGGCGTGCCGATGCCGTACAGTCCGGATTTCGCCGCGGCCCGGTGCAATTCGCGGGGTAGAGCCCCCTCGCGTTCCCACCGGTCGAGATGCGGCGCGACCTCGCGGCGAACGAAATCGCCCACCGCCTCGCGTAGCGCGAGACGTTCCGGCGTGCGGTAGGGGTCGGTGTAGGCGACAGTCATGATCACTCCTGAGATGTGCGGGATCGGATGCGCGCGTGAGGCTTTCGGGCGCCGGGCAGCGACCGGCGCCACCGCGGACAGGCGGTGGGACGGTGTATTCGGATGTCGTCGCGGGACGTCCCCGGACGGGTGTGGATCAGTCGATGGTTCCGGTGAGGATCGGCGCGACGGCGGCGCGGGCGACGCGTTCGGCCGCCGCGGGATCGGTCAGATCGATGGCATGGCTCGGTGTGGCCAGGTAGCCGATGATCAGGTGCACCAGGGCGTCGGCCTGGGCGTCGGGGTCACGGACCGGGATCTTGCCGTCCGCTTGGGCTTTGCCGATATTCGCGCGAATGGCGTTGAAGGCCAAGGTGATCGGTGAAGGATCGCCCTGGCCGAGAGCCTGGATGAGTTCGGCTCGGCGCAGTGGGTCGGCATCGCGGAACAGGATGTGGTCGCCCAGTCCGAGCCCGGTGAGGAAGCCGAGCACCACCTGTTCGGTGGGATCGGTGACTTCGGTGAAGCGGTCGGCGAGGTCGGCGAGGATGCGGCCGATATCGCGAGCCAGCGCCCGTTCGAACAGCTGGTCCTTGCCGGTGTAGCGGCGGAACAGCGTCGTGCGGCCGACCCCGGCCTCGGCCGCGATGTCGTCCATGGTCGCCTCGCGGGTGCCGCGGCGCGCCAGGACTCGCAACGCGGCGTCGAGGACCCGCGCGTCCGTCGCGTCGTCGCTGGGCGCCGACTGCGGAAGCAGGGTCATCGCGCGGCTGAGCAGGCTGGACAGCGGCGCACCGGGTCTGGTCACGAGGTCATCTTGACACGTGGAACCACTATCCGTCTAATAGTTCCACGGAACTATTTCGCAAATAATAGTTCCGCCGATGGAAAGGGCTAGGTAGTGGCTGACGTGGGTCGACTTCTCCAGGTGATGCGCCAGGCGCGCGCTCGAGTACGTGCGGTACGCGCACTAGCCGACGCTGTGACGAGCGATCCGGCGATTCTGCGCGACATCGTCGGGGGAGTGCTGGGCAGGCCCGCCACGCCTCCCGCCGGCCCGGCCGTCTCCGAGGCGTACACCCCGCCGGACGGGCTCGCGGACTTCGACAAACGAGCCCACGCGAGCAAGCATCTCGAGCGTCCGGTGGCCGAGGTCGCGGCCTATCTGACCGATCCGGGCCGCTTCGCCGAATGGCTGACCATGCACGCGGCCTTCCGCGGCGAGGCACCCAGCGGTGTGTACCCCGGATCGGAGTTCGCTCAGCAGGTGAAGTTCATGGGCATCCCGGCCGAAGTCGCGTGGACCGTGCTCGCGGTGGACGAGACCGCGCTGGTGCTGCGCGGCGCCGGGCCGATGGGGTTGACCCTCGGCTTCTGGCTGACCGTGCGTGCCGAGGGGAACGGGGCGACCGCCTACTTCGACGCCGGGCTGTCGGGACAACCCGTCGACGGCCCGCTGGGTGCCTCGCTGGTGCGAAGCCTGTCGGAGGCCCTGCGGGAATCACTGGACCGTGTGCCGGACCGTATCGCCGCGGCGGGGCCCTTCACCGGCGCGAAATCGGTGCGCAAACCCGTGCTGCACAAGGCGTCCGGTCGCACGATCGCACCGAATACGCCGGTTCTGGTCGGTGCCGGACAGCTGGTGCAGCATCAGCCGAACACCGCCGAGGACCCGGCGGCGCTGGCGGTGCGAGCACTGCGGCTGGCCGCGCGGGATGCCGGGGTGGGGCAGTCGCTGCTCTCGGCCGCCGACGCGGTGTTCGCGGTCGCCAGCGCCTCCTGGAAGTATCGAGATCTCGGCGCCCTGGTGGTGCGTTCGGTCGGCGCTGACGGAGCCGATACCGTGCAGTCCTCGACCTACGGTGGCGACGGTGGCCAGCTGCTGGTCAATGAAGCGGCACAGGCGATCGCCGACGGCACCTACGAGATCGTGCTGGTGACCGGCGCGGAAGCGGGCGCCACCATGGCCGCCGCGCAGCGCGCGGGCACCGAGGTGACGTGGCCGGAACAGGGCCCCGAGGTGGAGCCGACCCGTATCGCCGGGATCGACAAGGAGGCCAACAACGCCGCCGAAATCGCCGTCGGGCTGGGTGCGCCCATCTACATGTACGCGCTCATGGAGTCGGCCAACCGGCATCGGCTCGGCCGCGATCCGAAGCAGCATCTCGAGGCGATCGGCGAGCTGTGGTCGCGGTTGTCGGCGGTGGGCGCGGACAATCCGAATGCCTGGCTGCCGCAACGGTTCAGCGCGCCGGAATTGACCACACCGACCGCAGACAACCGGACGGTATCGGCCCCGTACACCAAACTGCTGTGCGCCAATTTGCAGGTGGATATGGCCGCCGGACTGGTGCTGTGCAGCGCCGCCGCTGCCGAGGCGGCCGGAATCCCGCAGGACAAATGGGTGTTCGTCCACGCCGGCGCCAGCGCGCACGACGAATGGTTCGTCTCCGAACGCGCGGAACTGGCTGCCTCCCCGGCGATCCGGGCCGTCGGCGCGGCTGCGCTCGAGCATGCCGGCCTGACCATCGACCGGATCGGTCCCGTGGACCTGTACTCCTGCTTCCCGGTCGCGGTGCAGATCGCGGCGCGTGAACTCGGGCTCGCCACAGACGATCCCGAACGCTCGCTCTCGGTGACCGGCGGACTGACCTTCGGCGGCGGGCCGGGCAACAATTACGGCACCCACGCGATCGCCACCATGGTCGCGCAGTTGCGCGCCGACCCTGATACCTTCGGGTTGAGCACCTCACTCGGCTGGTACGTCACCAAGCACGCGCTGGGCATCTATTCCGCCACACCACCGCAGCGGTCCTACGCCCATCTGCGGCCGGTCGTCGACAATCCGCCCGCCCGTCCGGTCCGGACCGAGTACGAGGGACCGGCGGTGGTCGAGGCCTACACGCTGCCCTACGGACGTGACGGCGAGCCGGAGGCGGCGATCATCAGCCTGATCGCCCCCGACGGCGCACGAGTGCTGGTGCGCAGCAACAGATCCGATCTCGTCGCCGAACTGCGCGACGGTGATGTGCTGGGCCGGTCGGTCACGGTCGGTGACGGCGATCTCACCTTCGAGGGCACGCAACGCCACGAGTTGCCCGCGCCCCCACCGCCGCCCGTGCTGGTGGAGCGCCGCGGCCCCGTCATGATCATCACGATGAACCGCCCCGAGGTCCGCAACGCGGTCGATCACGCCATGGCCCTCGGGCTCGAAAAGGCCTGTGACGCGTTCGAAGCCGATCCGAACGTCCGCGTCGCCGTCCTCACCGGCGCGGGCGGCTATTTCAGCTCCGGTATGGATCTGAAAGCGATGGCCCGGGGAGAAGCCCCGCTGACCGAAAATCGCGGTGCTCTGGGTCTGGCCGGTAAGCCGCCGCGCAAACCGTTGATCGCCGCCGTCGAAGGCCCGGCCCTCGCGGGCGGCTGTGAACTGGCTTTGGCCGCGGATCTGATTGTCGCCGCGAGCGATTCGCAATTCGGCATACCGGAGCCCAAACGCGGCCTGATCGCCGCCGCCGGCGGCGTCATGCGTCTGCGGGAGCGCCTGCCGCGCAATATCGCGATGCAGCTGGCGCTCACCGGCGACCCCATGCAGGCGACCCGGCTGGCCGAACTCGGCCTGATCAATATCCTCGCCGAACCGGGCCGAGCACTCACAGCGGCTCTGGAACTGGCCGAGCGCATCGCCGCCAACGCACCGCTCAGCCTGGAGGGCAGCAAACGCATCGTCGACGAGACATCCGACTGGACCACGGCCGACGCCTTCGACAAGCAATACGACATCGCGTCCACCGCATTGTTTTCCGAAGACGCCGCCGAAGGTGTGCGCGCCTTCACCGAGAAGCGCGCCCCGGTCTGGAACGGCCGCTGATAGGAAACCCGGATCGACCTGCCGCACCCCTCGGGTCTCTCGACCGGTGGCAGGTCTTTCCGGATGCCGCGTCCCCGCCGGCGGTCAGTGGCCGGCGGGCATGGTCCAGCGGGCGGCCGGGCCGAACATGCAGGCCGGGTCGTAGCGGCGGCGCGCCTCGACCAGGCGCTCGCGCTGACCGGCGGTCCAGGCCGCCATGGTTTCGGCGGCGCTGCGGCCGTGCGGATCACGGGTGAAGTTCGGTGTGGCCGCGCCGAGACTCCACGCGGAGAGGGCATCGATCACGGTGTCCAGTGCCCCGGGGACCGCCGCCGCGATCGGCGGTGCCAGCACGCCGACCGCGAGGACATTGAAAGCGGCCTGCCTGCCCGCAACCATGGTGGGCGACAGCGACTCTCGCGCGAGCGCGCCACCGAGAGCCCGGATCTCGGTCATGGTGATCGGCAGTCCGCGTGCGGGACCGGCGGCCTCCAGCAGCGCGTCGATGGCCGCGTCGGGCAGTTCGCGCAGCAGGGTGGACCGATCGGCAGCGGGCATGGGGTCGACCGGGTCGTTGTGGATGGACGCGAGTGCCGCATACGGCATCTCGGCGATCGTGTCCAGCATCGGTGATGCCACCGACCGCAGCGGCTGCAGCAGCGCGGCACCCTCGGCAGCGTCGCCGACATGGGCGTAGCGCAGGTGCAGCACCGTCGCACCGCGCAGCGGCTCCGGAATCTCCGGCAGCGGAGGAAGATTCAGGACAGCCACCGAACTGGTCACGGCCTCCGGCACGGTCGCCACCCAATTCCGCCAGGCTCGCAGCACCGTCGCCGCATCGTCCATCCGATAGGTGAGACCGCCGGCGTACAGGCTGCGAATCGGGAACAGCCGGAAGGTCATCTGCGTGACGATTCCGAAGGCCGCGCCGCCACCGAGCAGCGCCCGGAACAGATCGGGCTCGGCCTCGGGCGTGACCCGGCGCAGCGTCGCATCGGCGGTCACCACCTCCATGGCGGTCACATGATCGGCGGCGAACCCGTAGGTGCGCGCGATCGGGCCCAGACCGCCGCCGAGGGTATAGCCGACCACACCCACACTGGTCGATGACCCCGCCAGCGCGGCCAGTCCGAACGGGGCGGCCGCATCCAATACCTCCTGCCAGCGCACGCCCGCGCCGACCGTCGCGGTGCGCCCGTCCGGATCGATCGCTATCGCGTCCAGGAGCGCGGTGTCGATCAGGATGCTGTGCGGCGGCGTGGGGCTCGCCCCGTGCCCGGTGGCCTGCACCGCGACCGTGTAGCCGGCAGCGTTCGCGACGCTCACGGCGGCCGCGACATCGGCGGCGCCGGCGGCCACGACGACGGCCGCCGCCCGGTGCTCGGTCGCGACGTTGAACCCGGTTGCCGACAGGCGATATCCGTCCTCGCCGGGGGTGTGGACCCGACCGGCGACCGCCGCGCGCAGGCGCTCGGCGAGGGCGACACCGGTCAGTGGTTGCCGCCCGGTTCCGGTCGGCGCGGGCGGATCGAAGACGCTGGACATGTGACTCCTGAAGTCGCTGATGGTGAACGTCTTCAGCACACCGCGCACCGCTTAGCGCGAACTTAGCTCCCGCTCAGCGTCCTCGTCGGCTCGGCGCCCACCGCGCTCACCAGCGCGTTCACCTCGGTCCGTGTCATGGCCGCGCCGGCCGCCAGACCCGCGTCGAAATCCCGCTCGGACAGCGACGCCCGCACCGCGGCGGCCTCGCGCGGCGCATCCATCGGATCCATCGCCTCCGGAAGGAATCCGATCCGACCGCCGAGTGCGCGCACGGCGCCCAGCAGGCGGGCACCGTCGTCGGCACGGCCGCTGCGCGCGGCGATCGCGGCGGCCAGATGCACCATCACCAGCCACGAGGTGACGTCGCCGTCCGATTCCAGCGCCGTCTGCATGGTGCGCAACGCCGTGCGAGCATCGGTCGGATCGCCGGTGTCCATCGCGCATCGAGCCAGCGTCCACGACGCGGAAGCGACCGGCCAGCGGTGGCCGCATCGCTCCGCGACCGATACCGCCTCCCGCAGCGCGTCCCGTGCCGCGTCGAGGCGGTTCACGAATCGCAGGATCATGCCCTCGATCATGAGCGCCTCGGCCAGCTGCCACGGGTGGCCGGCCGCACTCACCTCGGCGACGGCGGCACGGGCGGCGGCCGCCGTCGCGGGCGTCGCCGTGACCACGGCGTGCATGTATGTGGTCCACGTCCGCATCCACGCGGCGGTGGCCTGGTCGCCCGCATCCGTCGCCACCCGGGCGGCTCGCTCGGTCGATTCCGCGCCCCGGACCGGATCGCCCGACAGGTAGTACAGTCCGCCGAGACCTGCCAGAGCGGCCGCCAGTGTCGCCCCGTCGGCCTCGTGCCCGCAACGCTCACACGCGGAGAGCGCGCCCGTGATCGCCTCGATGCCCTCCTCGATGAAGCCGCGCCGGTACCAGAACCAGTAGAGCGCTGCCGCCAGCCGCAAGACGTAGCCCGGGTCGCCGTCCGCGAATGCCGAGGCGATCGCGCTGCGGTGCTCGGCGACATCGGCGGCGAGCGCATCGAGCATCTGTGCCGACCGCGCGTCGCGTAGGTGGGTGGCCGCCAGCTGCGATCGCTCCAGGACGCAGCGTCGATGCGCCGCCCGCACCCGAACCAGCTCGTCGGCTTCGCAACGGGCGAGGGCGAATTCGCGGATGGACTGCAACATTCGGTACCGGCGCGGCGAGGATGCCGGCTGCACTCGCAGCAGCGATCGACGGACCAGACCCGTCAGCGTTTCGAGAACCGCCAGCGGCGAGGGCGCGCCGTGCACGGCGGCTGCGGCGTCGATGTCGAAACTGCCGGCGAAGACGGCGATCTCACGCAGCAGCCGGGCTTCTGCCGGGCCGAGCATGCGATAGCTCCAGTCGATGGTGTCGGCCAGCCGGCGCTGGCGGGCCGGCGCGGTGCGCGCGCCGCCCGCCAGCAGGGTGAACCGGTCGGCCAGTCCGTCGGCGATCTGTTGTTCGGACAAGACCCGCAGTTGCGCGGCGGCCAGTTCCACCGCGAGCGGAATGCCGTCGAGATCGGCGCAGATCTGCCGCACCGGTTCGCGCACCCGCTCGTCGAGCGTCCAGCCGTCGACCACACCCGCCGCCCGCGTGGCGAACAGTTCGACGGCGTCGGCCTCGTCCAGCGGCAGGACCTCGACGACGCGTTCGCCGTCGACGGCCAGCGCCTCCCGGCTGGTGGCCAGGATTCGGATGCGCGGGCATCGGCTCAACAGGACGCTCACGACGGCGGCGACCCCGTCGAGCAGATGTTCGCAATTGTCCAGCAACAGTGTGCATTCCCGGTCGGCGAGGACGTTCGCGAGCCGATCCGGCGTTGCCGCACCGCGAACCTGGACAGCCGCGGCCACGGTGGCGGCGACCAGTTCGTCGGATTCGACCGGTGCCAGATCGACCCACCACGGCCCGTCGCCCGCGGGCAGTCGCCGGCAGGTTTCGAGGGCCAGCCGGGTCTTGCCGACGCCGCCGGTGCCGACGAGCGTCACCAGCCGGTGGGTGCGCACGGCTCCTCCGATGTCGTCGAGTTCGCCGCTGCGGCCGATCAATTGGGTGCGCGGAACCGGCATCTGCGGAGCCGACGCGACCGAGCCTTGGGCGGCCGTCGTGCGCCTCGCGGAGCCGGAGAGTAGATCCTCGTTTTGCCGCAGGATCGCAGTCTCCAGTTCCCGCAGCCGCACACCGGGCTCGATGCCGAGCTCGCTGTCGAGCAGGCGGCGGATATCCCGCAGGGCGGCAAGGGCCTCGGACTGCCGCCCGGCCCGGTAACGGGCCAGCGCCAGCAGCTCCCATACCCGCTCGTCGAGGGGGTGCGCCGACACCAGGTCCTCGGCTTCGGCCAGCGCGGCATCGGCGCGACCGGTGTCGAGTCGCAACTGCACGAGTGCCTTGCGGGCGCGCAGTTCCAGCGTGGTCAGTCTGACGATCTCGGGGCGCACGAATTCCACATCGGCCACGTCCGCGTAGGGCGCACCCCGCCAATCCGCCAGCGCCGCCTCGTACGACCTGAGACCGGCATCGAGATCACCTGTGGCACAAGCAGATTCGGCGTCGGTGACGTGCTGTGCGAATCGATGCGCGTCGATCCGGTCCGCGGGCAGATCCAGCAGGTAGCGGGTGCCGCAGCGGGCGATCACGCTCCCGCCGCCGCGGCGGCGGTCGGGCTCGAGCCGGTTACGCAGCGTCGAGATGCCGAAATGCAGCGAGTTCACCGAGGGGTCCCTGGCGTCGTGCCACACCTGCTCGAGCAGTCGGTCGGCGGACACCTCGTGCGGGAACGCGGCGATCAACGCCGCCAGCAGTGTCCGCTGCCGCAAGCCCCCGAGATCGACCGGCCGGCCGCCGACGGTGGCCGCCAACCCGCCCAGTACCCGCAGCCGCAACCGCGCACCGCTCGAATCATCCGTATCCGGGGGATCACCCACGAGTCACCTCACTACAGCTCTCGCCCGGCAATCTAACCCGGCCCCGCCCGATGACGGCCCGGCAGGGAGCATTCCTCGGCATGTCGAGTACCGACGGTCACTTGTGATCGATGCGGCGCCGGGCGGAGAATAGGCGGGTGATAGTCCCGACTCCTGCGAAAGAACTGTGATGTCTCGAAGGATTGGTCTTGCCGTCGCGACGGCTGTCACTACGTTGACCCTGGGGGTCGCCGCCCCCGCGATCGCTTCGGCCGCCGCCCCGGCGGCCGGTACGCCGGGGACCAGCGACACAGCCCAGGCGACGCAGATTCAGTGGCTCTCCGTTTGCCTCAACCTTCCGGTCGGATCGGCGAGCGTCAGCTTCTGCATCTAGCGTGAGAGTGTGCCCGGCACCGGCGGGACCGGTGCTGTAGAAGCCTGCTTCCGTCCCGGTGGAGGAATTGCGTCGTGTCTACGCCGGGGCGGTGTGGTTGCCCCTATCGATCCGGTCCGACCGCGGCTCGAATTCTGGTGACGAGGTCGTCGAGCCGCCGCTGGTGCGAACCCTCCCAATAGATCCGGCGGCATTCCCGGCATTGTCTGAAGGTGTCGTAGTACTTGCGGGTGAGTGGCTCGAGCCGGTCGGCGACATCCTGTTCGGCCACGTCGGTCAGCAGGCCCCCGCAGGGCAGGCAGCGGCTGAACGGCCTCAGCCGATCGGTCAGATCGAGCCGGCGGATCACCTCGACGAGCTGATCGACGGGCCGATTCGAACGCACGAATACTCCGTGGGTCACGTTGCGTCGCTTCAGGAGTCCGCGGTCGCGGGTGAGGATGATCCGGTGTTGTTCCGCGGCGGCCGTTGCCAGGGCGGCATCGTCGGTGTCCGACGGGCTCCGGGCGTCGAGGCCCATCAACCGCATGAGCCGGGCGAGCCCACCGAGATTGACGTCCACGATGAAGCGCGGATCGCGCAGCGGGCGGGGTCGGACCCGTGTCGCCGGCCCGATGTCGAGGGTCTCGAAGACCGGGTAGGCGGCGAGCCGATCGCCCGGCCGCGGATGATGACCGAAGTCGACGGATTCGCCGTTCACCAGCATGAGGTCGACCTCGGTATGCGGGATGCCCGCGGCCTCGACGATATCTTTCACGGTCTGATGCGGACGGATCGGCCGCGGCTGCGCCGCGTACCGTGCGGCCGGGGGCACGAAGTCGTTCAGCTCGGCGTACACCCGCAGTTCGACACTCGCGGTCATGGAGACCATTGTCGTCCGGCTGCGGGCGCGCTGTGCGATACGCGCGAAGTCCGATCGCGGGAGGGCTCCGCGGAAGCGGTCACCAGGTGTAGATATGCCCGGGTGACCACATACCGCCGTGGGTCTCCTGGGTGACCGCCGGGGTTGCCGGGACGGCCGAGGGGTCGATCTTGCTGAGGCGTTGCAGTTCGCCCCAATCCTGGTCCCAGTCGTAGGCGAGGTAGGTGGCCAGGGTTTGCGAGCGCAGCAATTGCTGACTCCAGCCCAGCGGTCCGCCGCCGGCGTGGCTTTCCCACATCGTGGTGTCGGCGGCGCCCAGGCGGTTGGGCAGGATCCGCCAGTCCGGTACCTGGGCGATGCCGTCCTTGTGGTCGAAGGGGCGCTGGCAGGGGAACTGCAGGCCCACGGCCCAGTCCAGCAGAACCGGCTGCTTCGAGCCGACCAGATCGTTCAGGGTGTGCGTCTTCGGGATGCGCGGGGGAGTCAGCGCCACCCAGCGCTGCGGATCGAGGTTGTGATCCTTGGCCACGATGCGGATCACGTTGGCCGCGGCGGGAATTCGATCCAGGGGAACCCGCAGGTTCCGCCACGACGGCGCCGGGCCGATGTCGATCGGGGTCACCCGTCCGAGTGCGTGTGCGCTCGTCGCGGAGTCGGTGCTGCCGTATTCGATCTCCACCGGTTCACCGCCGACGTATCCGTTGTTCGGACCCACCGCCTGGATGCGCCCCGCCGCCGCGATCGAGACGATATCGCTGCGATCGTGCTGCGCGGGCAGGCGGTACCAGCCGGTGACGAGATCGGCGGGCTCCTCCTCGCCGTAGGTGCCTAGTTCGGGGGTGGTCGCCGCGTCGAGACCGTAAGGCAGTGGAGCACCGCCGGTCTGGGTGGCCGACTCGCCGGTGCCGGGTTTGTCGCCGAACGATTTGGCGATACTGCTGGTCTCCTCCTTCTCGTCGGGTGACATCACGTCACCGACGCCGTTCGGCACGAATCCGCGAGCGCCGTTGGAGAAGGTGGAGAACTGGTCGCCGACGAGCGGCTGCATCAGCGAGGCGTTGGGGTCGGTTTCGACCAGGACCTTGTTCGCCAGCCCGCACGGATTGCCCACTACCGCATGAATATTCGAGGAAGCCAGCGAGAATCCCGGGTATTGCGTCACCGCGCCCGCGGTGAACGAGAACACCTCGAACACCACCAGGATCGCCGCGGCCGCCATCAACGGCGGGAACTTCGCCAGGCGCCAGGCGCGCGGGGAAACCCGATGCGGCGTACCGGGTTTCGGCGCCCGCACATGCCACCAGATCGCCAGCAGCAGGCACAGCGCGGCGATGATCAGGAATATCCGGCTGAACCCGACGCCGAGCACCGCAGGTGGCTCGTTCCACCACGGGACACCGAAACTCGAGACCCACCACCACTGGTTGACACTGGTGAAGATCTGCGCCATCGCCAGCGCCACCACCGCCGCGAACAGGGCGCGATTGCGCGGCGAGCGCATCACGCGGGGCCCCACCGCGACCGCGGTCAGTACCGCGACCGCTCCGGCCAGGCCGGCGTAGACACCGTTGTGGTGGGTGAATTTCGTCGGGCAGGTCGCCATCAGCACCATGGCCCCGAATGTCACGCCGAGCAGCCGCCGCGCCGGCCCCGGGGCGGTGAACGGAATGCGCCCGCCCTTGCGCAGCAGGACGAAGACGCAGACCAGCAGGCTCAGCCACATCGCGACCATGCCGAAGCGACGGGCGATGGAGCCGTCGGCCGACGGCATGAACAGCCACTGATAGTTCAGGTAGTCGTTGTACCAGGGGTCCGAGGGGCCGACGATGTTGTGCACGCGCTGCATCTCGAACATCGCCGAGAGCGGTTCGACGGCGAAGGCGAAGGCCAGCACCAGCATTCCGGCCGCGGCCAGCGGTGCCAGCAGCGCCCCGTACGCCCGGATCCACGCGCCGGTCGGCACCGGGTTTCCGTCCTGCGCACCGGCGAGTTCGCGTGCTCTCGGGACACCGAATCCCACGGCCGAACGCAGGCCCGCGAGCAGCGGCGCCAGGCAGATGATGCCCGAGGGCGCGGCGGTGAAACTGAACGCGGCGACCAGGATCGCGAGGGCATACGGCAGCAGCCGGTGCGTCGCGATGGCGCGCTCCACGAAGCACCAGGTGAGCAGCACGCAGACGGCGACCACCGGCTCGGGCCGCAGCCCGTTGTTGTAGGGCAGCCACACGGCCAGGAAGGCCAGCGCGCCCGTCCACACCGCCACCTTGTCGTGGCGCACCGCCACACCGAGCCGCGGGATCACCTCACGGCTCAGCGCCAGCCAGGTGACCACGGCGGCCAGCAGCGTCGGCAGTCGCATCCACGGGCTCGCGACGCTGATCTCCGACATGTGCGCGATGATGTCGTACGGCGGCGTGCCGACCGGATTCTCCGGGACGCCGAAGAACCGGAAGTAGTTGGCCATGTAACCGGACGCCAGCGAGGTGCGTGCCATCCCGAACTGGTAGCCGTCGTCGGAGGTGGTGGCCCCGATGAAATGCCACAGCAGCAGCGTGGCGAAGACGACGACGTCCACGCCGGTGAACCTCCACCACCGCTGTGGTAACAGCCGCCGCACACGCCGGCCGTCGGTGCGGTCCAGCCGGTACAGCGCGAGCAGCGCTACCAGTGTGAAGACGACGGCCAGTACTTCGGCCGCGCGCTTGAGGAAGGTCGGCGTCACCGAGAACCGGCTGTCGACCTGCGCGACGACCTTGGCGCCGTCCGCCGTGGGGAGATCGCTGAAGATGCCGACCACCTGTGGCCGCCAGTCACCCGGCGGCAAGGTGGCGCCTTCGATATCGGTTCCGGTGACACCGACCTTGGTCGACGACATATCGGCGTGCACGGTCAAGGTGCCGTCGGCGACCGCATCGATCGGCACGTTCAGCAGCGATTGATTGCGCAACACGACCTCGAGTTGCGCGGGCTTTCCGTCCTGCACCGGTCGCACACGTGCGACGAACCCGTATTTCTCCAGTTGCGGCGCACCGGCGGGCAGCGTCGATGCCAGCACGCCGCCGTGTGCGCTCAGTTGCGCCATCGACCGGCCGGGGATCGTGGCATCGAAGGTCAGCGGTGCGTAGGTGACCAGTGGGGCGTCGACACTGCGGGCCGAATCGGCCTGCGGCCACGACAGGGTGGTGTGGTCCACCTTCACCGGCAGCAACGGCACCGCGAGGGCGCACAACGCGCCCAGCAGCCCGGCGAGGAAGGCGATCGGTCCGGCCCAGTCGCCGCGCTGTCTACCCGAGGTCCTGGGTGTCGCGCCTGCAGTAGGCGCACCGTCCGCCCTCACCATCGTGTCGACCACGGTCGCCGATGCTAGCGTGACGCTTCTGTTATCCGCGATTTCGTCTCTTGTTCTCAGTCTGCACTCAGGAATCGGCGGGCGAGGCGAGGTCGCGTACCGAGGTCGCCGACGACACCGGCCGGTGAGTTGCCGGTGGGTAGGTCACCGTTCGCGAATCGGACATTCGATCCCCGTTCGTGGCAACGGCTTTCAGCGCGTCCCGAGTCGGATGGCCGCCCGGTCGGGCGTGCGGAGGCGGGAGGGTTTGCGCAGCGGTTGCGAAGGCGCCGCTCGACGGTGCACCACCGGTTCGATAACGTATGACAGCGCTAGCGGTATTGGCATTCTCTTTTTTCGCAAGTACCGTATTCATCAGTGGGTGACGCGGTCGCCCGGCGTAGCGGCGGGTTGGAGGTCTTCGTGCGTGTCGGAGTGATGATCGGACCGGAGAAGGGGGATTCCGCGCGCAAGCTGAGCCGGATGCTCGACGACATCGCCTGGGCCGAGGAGGCCGGGCTCGACACCGCGTGGATTCCGCAGATTCCCAGCGATTTCGACGCGCTGATCACGGTCGCGGCGATGGGATTGCGGACTCGCCGCATCGAATTGGGGACCGCCGTGGTGCCGTTGCAGGCGCAGCATCCGATCGCCCTGGCACGCCAGGCGCTCTCGGCGCAGGCCGCCGCGAGTGGGCGATTGGCGCTGGGGGTGGGCCCCTCGCATCACTGGATCGTGCGCGACATGCTCGGCTTGCCGTACGAGCGCCCGGCGGCCTACACCCGTGACTACCTGGATGTGCTGGCGGCGGGACTGACCGGCCCGGGGACCGTCGACGTCGAGAACGACACGTTCTCGGTGCACAATCCGCTCGATCTGGGTCCGGTCGCCCCGGTGCCGGTGCTGGTGGCCGCGCTCGGGCCGGTGATGTTGCGCATCGCGGGGGAGCGGGCCGACGGGACCATTCTGTGGATGGCCGACGAGCGCGCGATCGCCGATCATGTGACGCCCAAGATCACCAAGGCCGCCGCCGACGCGGGCCGGACACCGCCGCGCATCGTGGCGGGACTTCCGGTCTGCCTGTGCCGGGATTCGGAGGTGGAGGAGGCGAAGGCGCGAGCCAATCGCATTCTCGGCGAGGCGGAAATCTCGCCCAATTATCAGCGCCTGCTCGAACAGGGGGATGCTCGCGACGTCGGCGACATCTGCGTGGCCGGTGACGAGGCCGCCATCGCGGCCGGGTTGCGCCGTTTCGCCGAGGCGGGTGCGACCGATGTCTCGATCCGGCTGCTGCCGATCGGTGACACTCGCGACGAACTGATCGCCTCCAAGCGCCGCACCCGCGAGATGATCGCCGGTATCGCGCGGGAATTACGATGAGCACCGACGCCTCTGCGGCGTCCGGTACGGGTCCGGACCGGCGAACCGGAGCGTTGGCGGAGCGCACCAGTGCCGGTCCGCTGGCGGGGATTCGCATTCTCGAGGTCGGCACCATGCTCGCCGGTCCGTACGCGACGATGATGCTGGCGGATCTGGGGGCCGAGGTCACCAAGCTGGAACCGGCCGGCGGCGACATCTCCCGGCAGGTCGGCGACAGCTATTTCGCGAGCCTGAACCGCGGCAAGCGCAGCATTCGTCTCGACCCAGGCAGTGCGGCCGGCCGGGCACGCCTGGGTGAGCTCGTCGCGCATTCGCATGCGCTGCTGGTGAATTTGAAACCCTCGGCGATTCACCGGCTCGGCCTGACGTACGCCTCGCTGCGGGAATTCAACCCGGCGATCGTCTGCGTCGCGATCACCGGATTCGGTCTCTACGGCGGCGACGATCCGGCCTTCGACTACATCGTGCAGGCCGCCACGGGGGTTGCCGCCCTCACCGGCGATCCGGCCGGACCGCCGACCCTGCCGGGCTATTCCTCCGCCGACAACTCCACCGGCCTGACCGCGGCGCTGGGTCTGCTCGCGCAGATCGTGTCCGGCCGCGGTGGTCAGGTGGACGTCTCGCTGCGTGATGTGATGTTGTCGCAATTGAACTATCACGCGGCGGCGTATCTCAACGAGGGCAAACATCCGCAGCGGCGCCCGTTCGGCGCGCATTCGTATTACGTTCCGGCGCAGCTGTTTCCGACCGCGAACGGTTACCTGGCGTTGTTCGTCACGCACGACCGCTTCTGGAAGGCCTTCGCCGCCGAGGCCGGGGTGACGGGCTTCGACACCATGGCCGAACGCGTGGGCCGGCGAGCCGAGGTGCTCGCCGCGGTGACCGCCGCACTGGCCCGCGACGACGCCCGAGGCTGGGAGGCGCGCCTGCGCCCCCTGGGCATTCCCGCCGCCGCGGTCCGCACATTGCCCGAAGCGCTCGACGCCACGCCCGACGCCGTGGCCGACGCGGGGACGTACCGTTTGGTGGCATCGCCCATCCGAATCGACGGCTACACACCGGAATACGGCCCGCCGCCCCGGCTGGGTGAACACGACAACCAGGAGCCGGTGCGTTGAGTCGATAGGCGCCGACCAGCGTCGGCCTCGGCGCTGCTCACACCGATACGGCCACATCCCTGCGGGAACCGAGGCGGCCGACCGGGGACGACCGCCCGCGGACTCCGCTCATTCGTAATGCACCGTCACCGACTCGGTGTCCGGCACCGCTTGGCAGGTGAGGACGTAGCCGTCCTCGACCTCGTCGTCGGCGAGGGCGTCGTTCACCCGCATCGTGGCGCTGCCCTCGCTGAGCCGGGCCATACAGGTGGCGCAGTTGCCGGATTCGCAGGAGAACGGCGGGGTCAGGCCCGCGCGGCGGGCGCTTTCCAGCAGGGTCTCGCCGGCGTGGCGCGGCACCGTGGCCTTCTTGCGATTGAGGAAGATCGTGATCGTGCCACCGCCAGCGCCGGATTCGGTTGCGGGCGTGGCGGTATCGGAGGTGGTTGCGGGTGCCGGCTCGGTCGCCGAATCGGCGAGTTCGGGGACCGGTGCGCCGAACCGTTCGCTGAAGATCACCCCCGGGCCGGGCAGGGCCGCCTCCACCATCTCCATGAATTTCTCCGGTCCGCACACATAACTGTCGCCGTGACCGTCCGCGCCGACGAAGTCGCGCACCGCCCTCGGGTCGAGCAGCCCGGCGGCACTGTCCAGATGCCGGATCACGTGGAGCCGGCCCGGATAGCGCTCCGCCAACTCGGGCAGTGCCGCGCCGAAGATCACCGATTCCGCGTCGCGGTCCGCGCACAACAGCCGCACGCGGCGCTCGGTGGTCGCCAGGGCGCTCTTTGCCAGCGAGAGCACCGGCGTGATCCCGCTGCCGCCGCTGAAGCCCAGGAGCGGAACCTCGGTGTCGCGCAGGCAGAATCGGCCGGCGGGCCGGCCCATATCGATCACGTCACCCTCGGACACGTTGTCCAGCAACCAGTTCGAGACCTTGCCTCCCGGCACCCGCTTGACCGTGGTCATCAGTTCGGAGTCGGTTTCCGGTGCGCTGGACATCGAATAGGACCGATACAGATCGGTGCCGTCGACCCGGACCCGGAAGGTGCAGAACTGTCCGGCGCGATAGGTGAGCGGGCCGTCGTGCGGGGCCAGCACGAAAGTCCGCGCATCGGCGCACTCCTTCACGATCCGGGTCACGGTCGCGGGCCGGAACATCGGGGGACTCGCCATGGAACGCCTCTCCTGGTATTAAGATTCTTATACAAAGAGAATAGCGTTCTCCCGAACGAGATGGGATTTTCTCATGACCGAGCCGACGGCGATCGTGTTCGACGATCGGCACTACAGCCTGTCGCAGCTCGACGAGCTGGCCGGCGGACTGGCCGAGACCCTGCACGCGCGCGGCGTTCGCGCGCGCAGCCGGATCGCCGTGATGTCGTCGAATCGCCCGGAATTCGTGCTCGCGGTGCTGGCGGCGTGGAAGCTCGGCGCGGCGGTGGTCCTGCTGAGCCCGGCGTGGCGGCGAGCCGAGGTCGAGCACGCGCTCGCGATCACCACACCCGGATTCGCGGCCGGCGACCATCCGGTGCTGGCGGAACTGATGCCCATGCTCGATCTCGACGACCCGATCACGCCCAGCCGCGCGGAATTCGACCCGCCGGATCCGGAATCGGATGCGGTGCTGGTGTTCAGCTCCGGCACCACCGGCCTGCCCAAGGCGGTGCGCCACAGGCACGCCTCGTTCGCGGCCGCGGTGCGGGACTGGCAGCAGGTGCTGGAGCTGGGCAGCGACGACCGGATCCAGATCCTGACCCCGCCGTCCCATATCCTCGGCCTGCTCAACATCGTCACCGCGCTGCGGGTGGGCGCCTGGATGCGGCTACATCGCCGCTTCGACCTGGAGTCGATGCTGCGCAGCATCGAACGCGACCGCATCACCGTGGAGATGGCGGTGGCGCCGATCGCGCTGGCCATCGCCTCGCATCCGGAACTGGAATCGTTCGACCTGTCCTCGCTGCGCTACATCATGTGGGGCGCGACGCCGGTGACGGTGAGCGTGGCCGAAACCGTGACCCGCCGTACGGGCGTGCGGTGGCTGCCCGCCTACGGCGCCACCGAACTGCCGGTGCTGGCCTGTAATCCGATCGAAGGCGCCCGGCTGGACACGGTGGGACGTGCCGCGCCCGGGGTATGCCTGCGAACGGCGTCGCTCGAGGACGGAAAACCGTTGCCGCCCGGGGAGATCGGGGAGATCCAGGCGCGGTCGCCGTCGCTGATGGCGGGTTATCTGCCCGATGGTGCGGACGCGGGGGCCGTCGTGGACGGCTGGTACCGCACCGGCGATGTCGGCTGGATCGACGCCGACGGCTGGGTCCGCATCACCGATCGGGTGAAGGAGATGATCAAGGTCCGCGGCTTCCAGGTCGCGCCCGCCGAGATCGAGTCCGTCCTGCACGGGCATCCCGCCGTCGCCGATTGCGCGGTCTTCGGTGTGGCCGACGGCGCCGACGGCGAGGCGATCGTCGCCGCGGTGTCGGCCGCCGCGCCGGTGACCGCGGAGGAGTTGTCCGCTCTGGTCGCCGATCGCCTGGCCGGATACAAGCGGCTGCGCCGGGTGGTGTTCGTCCCCGACATTCCGCGCCTGCCGTCCGGCAAGGTGCTGCGCCGAGTCCTCGAGGAGCGCTATGGACGTCCGTCTGACCAGTGAACAGCGCCAATTGCGTGATGCCGCAGCCAAGTTGGCCGACGATCTGGGGCCCGGCTCGGTAGCGGAACTGGCCGACCGGGAGCGGATCACGTGGCTGGACAAGACCGTCGAGCTGACCGGATGGCGAGCCCTGCGCTCCGACGGCGCGTCGGGCGTGGAAGTGGCGCTGGTGGCCGAGGAATTCGCGCGCGGACTGGTCGACGTGGCGTTTCTGGGTCCGGTGCTGGCCGACGATCTGCGCGGCCATCCCGCCGGGGACGAGGGTCGCTGGACACTGGGGGTGCGTGGACGGGCCGTCGACGCGGCCGGATGTGATCGGGCGGTGGTGCTCGCCGACGGTCAGGTGCTGGCCGGCCGGCTGGGTCCCGCCGCGCCGTCGGCGGATCCGACCAGGGCGGCGGCCGAGCTCGACGGGCGGCTCGAGCACATCGGGGAACTGTCGCCGGATCAGGCGTCGCAATGGCTCGCCCTCGCCCTGGTCGGCACCACCGCGGACCTCCTGGGCGCCGCCCGGGGCGCGCAGCGGCTGGCCGTCGACTACGCGAAAGTCCGTGCCCAGTACGGCAAGCCGATCGGCTCCTACCAAGCCGTGGCGCATCTGCTCGCCGAATCGCAGGCCTTGATCGAGGGATCGGTCAGCGTGCTGCGCTACGCCGCCTGGGGAGTGGACGAACTGTCGCCCGACGAGGCGGTGCGCGCCGCCCGCATCGCCAAGATCTACGGTGCCCGCGCCGCGCGCACCGTCTGCGAAACCGCCATCCAGGTGCACGGCGGCATCGGCAACACCTGGGAATGCCTGGCGCACATCTACCTTCGCCGCGCCCTGGTCTCGACCGAACTGTTTCCCGTCCGACTGGAGGAGATCGCCCGTGGACTTTCGTGACTCACCGGCCGAGGCCGAATTCCGGGATCGGTTGCGGCGCTGGCTGTCCGAGGTCGCCGGCGACTTCCCGACCTCGGGTGACGAGTACTGGGCCCGTCAGGGCGAGTGGCATCGCGCCCTGTACCGGGCCGGTTTCTTCGGATCGTCGTGGCCGAAGGAGTTCGGCGGACACGATCTGGCGCCGGTCTACGACGTGATCGTCGACGAGGAACTGGCCCGCGCGGGCGCCCCGCCGCGGCCGAGTCTGGGCTATCTGATCCAGGGCCTGGGCGGCCACGGCAGCAGGGAACTGCAACAGCGATTCCTGCCCGGCATGATCGATGGCACCGAACGCTGGTGCCAGGGCTTCAGCGAACCGGGAGCCGGTTCGGATCTCGCCGCCCTGACCACCACCGCCACCCTCGAAGGCGACCACTATGTGATCCACGGCCACAAGATCTGGACCAGCTACTCCGATGTCGCGGACTGGTGCCTGCTGCTGGCCCGCACCGATCCGCAAGCGCCTCGGCACAAGGGGATTTCGGCGTTCATCGTGTCGATGAAGCAGCCGGGTGTGCAGCAGCGGCCGCTGCGCATGATCAGCGGTATCACCACCGAATTCGGGCAGGTGAGTTTCGACGGCGCCACCGTGCAGGCCGATCGAATGGTGGGCGCGCCCGGTGAGGGCTGGAAGCTGGCGATGACCGTCGTCGGTCACGAGCGGGAGCCGTCGACTCTCGGCTATTCGGCCCGCTACGCCAAGACGGTGCGCGCGCTGGCCGACCGCGTCGAAGGGCCGCTGCCCGACGAATTGACCTGGGCGGCGGTGCAATCGGAGATGTTGCGGCTGCACGTGCGGCGACGGCTGTCCGAACAACTGGACGGCGTCTCACACGGCCCCGACGGCTCACTCGACAAACTGCTCATGACGTGGGTGGACCAGGCCGTCGGCCATGCCGCGCTGACCGTCGCCGGCACCGACGACGCCGATATGTTCGGCACCTACCTCTACAGCCGCGCGCAGAGCGTCATGGGCGGCACCTCGCAGATTCAGAAGAACATCATCGCCGCCCGCATACTCGGATTGGGAGCCTGACATGTACGACCTGCCCGCCGAAGTCGACGTCCGGGCCGAGGGCCCGATACGTATCATCACCTTGAACCGCCCCGACGCGCTCAACGCCGTCGACGACGCACTGCACACCGGGCTGGCCCGGTTGTGGCCGCGTCTCGGCGAGGATCGGGAGGCCCGCGTCGCGGTACTCACCGGCGCCGGGCGCGCCTTCTCCGCCGGCGGCGACTTCGCCTACCTCGGCGAATTGAGCCGCGATGCCGAGTTGCGCGCGAAAACCATTGCGCACGGCCGCGATATCGTGCTCGGGATGGCTCGGTGCCGGGTGCCGATCGTGGCCGCCGTGAACGGGCCCGCGGTCGGCTTGGGCTGCAGCCTGGTCGCCCTCAGCGATATCGTCTACATCGCCGAACAGGCCTATCTCGCCGATCCGCACGTGCAGGTGGGACTGGTGGCCGCCGACGGCGGCCCGCTGACCTGGCCGCTGCACACCAGCCTGCTGCTGGCCAAGGAGTACGCGCTGACCGGTGACCGGATCCCGGCCGAGCGGGCGCGGGAGATGGGTTTGGTCAATCACGTGGTCGCCGATCCGGTCGCCGAGGCACGCGCCTGCGCCGAACGGATCATCCGGTTGCCCAGGCAGGCAGTCGAATCCACCAAGCGTATCCTGAACCTGCAGCTCGAGCGCGCGGTGCTGGCCACTCTCGACTTCGCGCTCACCGCCGAGGACCTGACCTTCCAATCGGAGGATCTGCGCGCCAATCTGGCCCGGTTGTCGGCGCCGAAGAACGGCGCGAAGAAGTAGCCGTGGCAGCGGTAGGTGGGGTGGAGGCAGGCCGGGCAGTGGCAGGCGGGGCGCAGTGGTATCTGTTCCTGCCGCAGATCCGGTTCGATATGGCCGAGATCGTGGCGCGGGCCCGGGCGGCGGAAGCCGGCGGATTCGACGGGATCGCCTTCATCGATCATCTGCGGGCGCCCGGCGCCGAACAGCAGCCGCTGTGGGAGGCGATGACGGTTGCCGCCTGGGTGGCCGCGCGCACCGAACGGTTGCGCATCGGCCACCTGGTGCTCTGCGACGCGCTGCGCCATCCCGCGATGCTGGCGAAACAAGCGGTGGCGTTGCAGGAGGCCAGCGGTGGCCGGTTCGAGCTGGGGCTCGGGTCGGGGTCGGTGCCGAAGGAACTGGCCGACTTCGACATCGGCCACGAGAACGGCCCGGCCCGCCGGGCCCGGTTGGAACGCACGCTGGCACTGCTGCCGCGGTATTGGTCGGGTGAGGGGGACCTCGGCCTGGCACCCGCACCGACGTCGCGGATTCCGATCGTGATCGGCGGGTCCGGTCCCGCGACGATGGCGCTGGTGCGTCGTTACGCGGACTGGTGGAACCTGCCGGCCAACCAGCTCGACCGGCTGCCACGGTTGCGGTCGAGCGCCGGGCGGGCGCGCGTATCGACCCAGCAGCTGGTGGGTTTCGTGGGACGCCGCGCCGATCCCGACCGGGTGCGCGAGATGAGCCGGCGCCGATTCGGTTATCTGGCAGGCGGTTTGGTGTGTGGAAATGCCGAGGAGCTGATCGCGCACTTCGCCGCTGCCGCGCAGCAGGGTGTCGAACGGTTCTACATCTGGTTCACCGATTTCGCGCACCCGGAGACTCTCGCCGAATTCGGTGACGCGGTCATCGGTGGCATGCGCCGCGCCCGGTCGTAACGACCGCCGGAGCCGCGCTGTGTCGACGACGGCTATCGTTGCGCCAGCAGCACTTCCGACTGTTGGACCGATCCCGTGATGCCGGTCGCGTCCTGCCGCGCGAGCAGTACCGCGGCCTCCGCCATGGTTTCCGGCGGTTCGACCATCTCCGCCGGAATCCGCTGTCCGCCGCCACCGGCCCGCCAGCCCTCGGTGAGAACCACCCGCGACGGGCACAGACAGTTGACGGCGATATTGTCCGCGCGCAGATCGGCCGCCAGTCCCAGATACATGCGCTCCACGGCGGCCTTGGTGATCCAATAGGCGTTGGCGCCGCGGTCGAGCATGCCGACGCCGGTGGTCGTGATGGCGATCATCGAACCGCCGCCGCGAGCACGCAGCAGCGGAATCGCCGCCCGGGTGACGTGGAAGACGCCGGTGAGGTTGACGTCCAGACAGCGCTGCCAGCGGGCGTCCGGGGTCGATTCGATCGGGCTCAATGCCAGTACCCCGGCATTCGCCACCACGATGTCGACCCCGCCGAATTCGGAAACCGTTGCCACCAAGGCTGTCTCGACGGATTCCGCGCTGGTGACATCGCAGGCCACCGGCAGGGCCCGGCCGCCGGATTCGGTGATCCGCTGTGCCACCGAGTGGATGGTTCCGGGCAACCGCCCCGGTTCCCGCGAGCGGGCGGCGACGGCCACCTCGGCCCCCGCCGCCGCCAGGCCGTGCGCGATCGCGGCGCCGATACCGCGGCTGGCACCCGCTACGAACGCGACTTTGCCTGTCAGAGAGGTCATTTGGGCGGGAAGCGCAGGGCGCCGTCGAGGCGGATCACCTCACCGTTGAGGTAGTCGTTCTCCACGATGGACTGCACCAGTTGCGCGTATTCCGTGGAGCGGCCCATCCGCTTGGGATGCGGAACCTGTTTGCCCCAATAGGCTTCCAGCTGATCGGCGGCCTTACCGTAGGCGGGGGTGTTGAACGTGCCGGGTGCGATGGTGACCACGCGGATGCCCAGCGGTGAAAGGTCACGTGCGGCGACCAGCGTCATGCCGACCACTCCGCCCTTGGCCGCCGAGTACGGCAACTGCCCGATCTGGCCCTCGTAGGCGGCGATCGACGCCGTGTTCACGATGACACCGCGCCGGCCCTCCTCGCCCGGCTCGGACTGGGCGATCGCCGCGGCCGAGAGTCGCAGCACATTGAATACGGCGGTGAGATAGAACTCGATCGTGGTGCGGAACCCGTCGAGCGCGAGCGGGCTGCCGTCCTTGCCGACCAAGCGGCCACCGCTGGCCGGCCCGCCGTGCGCGTCCACCGAGATGCGCAGCGGGCCCAGCGATTGCGCCTCGGCGATCGCCGCCTGCACCGACTCCTCGCTGGTGGCGTCGGTGTGCACATAGCGGATGCCGAGCTCGGCGGCCAGCTCCTTGCCCTTGTCGTCGGCGACATCGGCCACTACCACCTTGGCTCCCGCGGCGTGCAGCCGCCGCACCGTCGCTTCGCCCAGCCCCCCGGTGCCGCCCACCACGATCGCGGCGCTACCGCTGATCTCCATGACGCTGCCCTCTCTTGAAATCAACACTCTCTTACTGAGAGAATAATGTTCTCATGAATATTAGCATGATCCTCGAGATGGCGGCCTCGGCCGGAAACCGGCCGGTGATCACCGTCGACGGCCGTTCGCTCACGGCGTCGCAATTGCTGCGACTGGCGCGCCGCGCGGCCGCGGAGTTCGCCGACAGTTCGGCCGTGCTGTATCTGGGCACGAACCACCTGGCCTATCCGGTGGCGCTGTTCGGCGCCGTGCTGGCCGCGGTGCCGTTCGTGCCGCTGAACTATCGGCTCGGCGAACAGCAGCTCTCGGCACTGCTGGCGCGGCATCCGGGTGCGCGGGTGCTGCGCCCCGGGGATCTCGACGCCCTGGTGGAAACCGATGCGGCACACCCCGATCCGGAACCGCAGCCGGCCCCGTGGGACGGCGAGGCGGTGGCCGCGATCATCTATACCAGCGGCACCACCTCCGAACCCAAGGCGGCGCTGCTGCGACACCGGCATCTGATGGCCTACCTGCTGAACACGATGGAGTTCGGCACGGCCGCGGAATCCGACGCATCGCTGGTATCGGTCCCGCCGTACCACATCGCGGGACTCACCAATCTGCTCTCCAATCTCTACACCGGCCGCCGTGTGGTGTACCTGCCGGCGTTCGAACCGCAGCGATGGCTGGAAACCGTTCGGGCCGAGCGGATCACGCACGCCATGCTGGTGCCGACCATGCTGGCCCGCATCGTCACCGCGGTCGACGGCGCCGACGCGGCCACGCCGACGCTCGCGAGCCTGGCCTACGGCGGTTCACGGATGCCGCGGCCGGTGCTGGAACGGGCCCTGGCGATGTTCCCCGAGACCGGTTTCGTCAATGCCTACGGCCTCACCGAAACCGCCTCCTCGGTGGCGGTGCTCGGACCGGAGGATCATCGCGCCGCACAGGCCGCGACCGATCCCGCGATCCGCGAGCGGCTGAGCTCCGTCGGCCGGGCGCTGCCGGGCGTCGAATTCGACATTCGCAGTGCCGCGGGGGAATCGCTGCCGATCGGGCAGACCGGACTCGTGTACGTGCGGGGCGAGCAGATCTCGGGAGAGTACGGTGCGCGCACCGCGCTGGATGCCGACGGCTGGTTCGGCACCCGTGACCTGGGCAGGCTGGACGAGGACGGCTATCTGTTCATCGAGGGCCGCGCCGACGACACCATCATCCGCGGCGGGGAGAACATCGCACCGGCCGAAATCGAGGATGTGCTGCTCACCCATCCCGGGATCAGCGAGGCCGCGGTGATCGGGGTGCCCGATCCGGAATGGGGGCAGCGCCTGGTCGCGGTCGTGGTGGGCGCCGGTGATCCCGAAGAGATCAAGCGGTGGGTGCGGGAGCGGATGCGGTCCTCGAAAACCCCCGACGCGATCGTGTTCCGCGCCGAACTGCCCAAGACCGAAACCGGAAAACTGTTGCGCCGCAACCTCGTCGCCGAATTGGAGAGCTCCCATGCCTGAAGCCGTCATCGTCTCCGCCGTGCGGACCCCCATCGGAACCGCGCGCAAGGGCACGCTGCGCGACACCAACGCCTTCGACCTCGCCCACCATGTGGTCGCGGCGGTCGCCCGCGATATCGACCCGAGCCGGGTGGACGACGTCATCCTCGGCGAGGGCCGCTACGGCGGCGGGGTGCTGGCCCGCCACGCGGCGGTGACGGCCGGGCTCACCACAGTACCGGGACTGGCCGCCAACCGGCACTGCGCGGCGGGAATGGCCGCGGTGCAGAGCGCGGCGGCCGGAATCCGTTCGGGGATGGACGAACTCGTCCTCGCCGGTGGTGTGAATTCCGATTCCACCGGGCCCCGGGTGCGGTTCCGGGTCGGTGCGGACGAATGGATCGACCCGTGGGTCTCGCCGTCGCATCCGGACCGCCCGGACGCGCCCAATCTGGATATGTCGATCACCGTCGGCTGGAATACCGCGGTCAAGGCGGGAATCTCGCGCGAGGAGATGGACGCCTGGGCCCTGCGTTCGCATCGCAACGCGATCGCCGCCATCGACGAGGGCCGGTTCAAGGAGGAGATCGTCGCGATCGAGACGCCGCACGGCGAATTCTCCGTCGACGAACATCCGCGCCGCGACACCAGCCTGGAGCGGCTCGCCGGATTGAAGGTGCTGCATCCGGAGATCGAGGGGTTCTCGATCACCGCGGGTAACGCCTCGGGATCCAACGACGGCGCCGCCGCGCTGGCCATCGCCTCGGATCGGCTGGGCCTGCCCGCGCTGGGTGTCATCCGTTCGTGGGCCTCGGTGGGCGTGGACCCCGCCGACACCGGCTTGGCGCCGATCGAGGCGATCACCAAATCGGTTGCGCGGGCGGGTATCTCACTGTCCGAGGTGAAGCTGATCGAGATCAACGAGGCCTTCGCCTCGGTCCCGCTGGCCGCGGTCAAGGCGCTGGATCTGGATCCCGAGCGGGTGAACTACAGCGGCAGCGGCTGCTCGCTGGGGCATCCCGTGGCAGCCACCGGCGCCCGCATGATCGTCACCCTGGTCCACGAATTGCGCCGTCGCGGCGGCGGATTCGGTATCGCGGCGCTGTGCGCCGGGGGTGGTATGGGATCGGCGACCGTGATCGAGGTGCCCGCTCCGTGACCACCGCCGGGCGTGAGGCCAAACGGCTGCTCGCCGCCGCCCGGGAGGGTTCCCTGCGAGCCACCGGGCGGTTGCTGAGCATGGTCGAAAACGGCAGCCGCGACGAGGTTCTCGCGCTGCTCGGCTCGGTCGCCACGCCTCGGGTGCTGGGCGTCACCGGCCCGCCGGGCGCCGGAAAATCGACCACGGTCGCGGCGCTGGTCGGCACGTATCGGGCGCAGGGTGCGAGGGTCGCGGTCCTCGCGGTCGATCCGTCCTCGCCCTACAGCGGCGGCGCTCTGCTCGGAGACCGCATCCGCATGTCGGCCCATGTCGGCGACCCCGGTGTGCTGATCCGCTCGGTGGCCACCCGCGGGCATATCGGCGGTCTGGCCGCGGTGGTGCCGGCCGCGATCCGGCTGCTCGCCGATCTCGGCTACGACCGGATCGTGGTCGAGACGGTAGGGGTCGGGCAATCGGAGATCGAGGTCGCGGCGGTCGCCGATCCGACCGTGGTCATCCTGAATCCCGGTGCGGGAGACGCGATTCAAGCCGCCAAGGCCGGGCTGCTGGAGGTCGCCGACATCCTTGTGGTGAACAAGGCCGACCGGCTCGGCGCCGACCGGACGGTGCGGGAACTGCGCGGCGAATCCTCGGCCCCCATCCTGACCCTCGTCGCGGAGAACGGCACCGGTGTGGCCGAACTGGCCGAGGCCATCGACGCGCACCAGCGCAGCGACAACCCCGAACGCCGCGCCGCCCGCGCCCGGGCGCAGATCCTGTCGCTGGTGCACACCCGCGTGCGAGCCCATCCCGACCTGGCACGGCTGGCAGAGGAAGTCGCCCGCGGGAGCCTGGATGCCTACACCGCCGCAGAGCGGCTGGTGCCGCGTTCGCCCGCGGTCCCGGCACCGGCCATCCGGTGGTGAGGTAGTTCCCGGCCGGCTCAGTGTCCGCCGCGGCGAGCGTAGAAGATCTTGCCGACCTGCAGATACGCGAGCCGGTCCGCCAGCCGAGAACTGAGCCGGCGGGTGAGGTTGTAGACGTGGGCGTCCTTACCGATGACCACCCGGCCTCGCCCGCGCATCGTCGCGTCGATCATTCGTTTCGCGACCCGTTCCGGACGTGCCGCGAATGCTCTGGCCACGGGTTCGGGTGCTCCCAGTTGCGCCGCGCTCGCGCGCACGAGATCGGTCCACACCGTCCCCGGGAGAGCCGTGGTCACCGTGACAGCGGAGCGCCGCCCGCGCAGATCCTGGGACAATCCGTATCCGAACATCGCGAGCGCGGCTTTGGAGGCCCCGTAGAACGTCGAACCCGGCACGGGCACGATCGCCGAGAGGCTCGAGGTGTTCATGATCGTGGCTTCCGGGCGCTGCGACAGGTGCGGGAGGAATGCCCGGCACATCCATACGGAGCCGAAGAAGTTCACCCGCATCAAGGTGTCGATGCGGTCGTCGTCGACCTCGGCGACGGTCTGCATCTGCTGGGCGATTCCGGCGATGTTGAACAGGCCGTCGACATGGCCGTGCGCGGCGATCACCGCATCGGGGAAGGCCCGCACCGCGTCGCGATCTCCGATGTCGAGGCGGTGGGCCGAGAACCGGGATCGGTCGGTGACCAGGTCCGCGGTCGCGGCCAGTGCCTGCTCGTCGAGGTCGGCGCCGGCGACGATCGCTCCTCGTCGCACCAATTCGAGGGCGACGCAGCGCCCGATGCCGTTACCCGCGCCGGTGACGACGAATACCTTGCCAGCGACCTGCACCGGACGAACCCCTTCCGCCCCTCCGCGCACCGCGCTCGAAACCCATCGAGCGGAAAGAGGGTTCTAGAACAGGTTCTATCACTTCGCGGCGGCCGGGAAACAGCCGGCCATCGGCTTACGCGACGCGGAGAACCGGCCCGACGCCGGATGGGCCGACCGGGAAAGGGCTCGGCTAGGGGAACCGCACCATGGCTTCCTGGGCGAAAGACGCGACCAGCGAACCATTCTCGGTGAAGACGTCCCCGCGGCCGAAGCAGCGGCCCTGTGCCATCACCGGGCTGTCCTGGCGCAGCAACAGCCAGTCGTCGGTGCGGAACGGCCGGTGGAACCAGAGGGTGTGGCTGGTGACCGCGGAGCGGAACGCGGTGCCGTTGCCGCGCTGGCACACCCCCTCGATCGGGCGCAGTGCCGTGCCGATCAGGGTGAGGTCGGTGGCGTAGCCGGTCAAGGCCGGTGCGAGCGCGGCGTCCGC
Source organism: Nocardia sp. AB354 (assembly GCF_049538315.1). Taxonomy (NCBI): domain Bacteria; kingdom Bacillati; phylum Actinomycetota; class Actinomycetes; order Mycobacteriales; family Nocardiaceae; genus Nocardia; species Nocardia sp. AB354. The sequence continues at coordinate 109,774 of NZ_JBMVFU010000010.1, forward strand.
GGCAGGTGTGCGCATCCAGAACTCGAATTCCGGTGCGGCCGAACCGGTGTCGTCGAGGTCGACGTTCGTGCGGGTCTCCCACGGGATGATGTCGAATCCGGCCTTGTGCTCGGCCGACAGCAGCGGGCCGATCGGTGCGGTCGCCTGTTGCTCGGGCCCGTCGTCGGCGGCGTGCAGGGAAATGGCCGCGGTGGCAACGATTCCCGATGCCTGCTCGGCCAGTATCGTCGCCGACGCGAAGGTCCGTCCCTGATGCTGGACCCGCACCCGGTACCGCAGTACCTCGTCCGGTTTGCCCTCGCGGGGAAACAGCGCATGCAGCGATCTGACGGACTTGTCCGGACAGGCCAGCTGGGCGGCGCGCACGAATTGCGCCAGCAGCTGGCCGCCGAAGATCCGGTAGTACCCCAGGCTCTGGTTGGGGCCGGAGAACACCGCGGTATCGCGGTCGTCCTCGGCCGGAACCGAACGCAGGTCGAGACAAGCGAGAAGGTCGCTCCACAGATCGGGCATGAATCCGAGTGTAAGCGACCTTCTCGATTGCGAGAATGAAATTCTCAGTCTTGCGCAAAGCCGTGGGCGCAGAAGTTCCACACCTCTTCGGCGGTGATGGGGTGGGTGGTCTCCTCGTCGGTGCCGCCGGTGGACTGCGCGGTGAACATCACCGTCTGCATGACCATCGCCGCGGTCCGGCGCGCGTTGAGATCCTTGCGCAACCGGCCCTGTGCCTGGGCCTTCTCCATCAGCTCCGTGATCAGGCTCAGCAGCGGCGCGTGCGCCACCTTCACCTGCGCGGGATGCGAAACCAGTAGCTGCGGCGCGAAATCGGTGAACAGCGGCCGCTGCGCGGTCGGATCCGGGCGGCTCAGTTCGAACAGCAGCTCGATGGTCACCCGGAGCTGGTCGATCGGATCGTCCTGCCCGTCGGCGGCCGCGCGCAGCTGGTCCGCGGTGCGGCTGAGCGCATCCTCGAACAGGGCCAGCAGCAGTTCGTGTTTACCGTCGAACTGCAGGTAGAAGCTGCGCAGCGATTGTTTGGAGCGGTCCACCACTTCCTGCACGGTGAAGTCGGTGGTGCCCTTCTCGGTGATGATGGCCTGCGCCGCGTCGAGGAAGCGCTGTACTCGCTGTTCGGCACGCAATTTCGCGGTCCGGATCGAGCGCTCGACGGCGCGTTGCTTCCAGGCGGGCTCTTCGCTGGGGCTGCTCACGGTCGGCTCGGTCCTTGGTTATGTGTGCAGAACATGAATGCACTGTACCGGAGAATGTCATGTTCCCGGGCACCGAGGGCGCGTGTTCGGGAACAGCACGAGAGACTGTTACTTTCTGTTGTGGAGAATGATATTCTCGCGTCGGTAGGCAGTCTAGTGGCCAGAGAGGCGGTCCGGGATGCTTTTGGAGTTCGACTCCGAACAAAGACTCTGGCGCGACACCGTGCGCGAGGCGGTCGGCAGACAATGCCCGGCGACGCTGATCCGGGAGATCGCCGACAAGGACGGCGACCCGATGCCCTTGTGGCGCAGCTACATCGGGCTGGGCTGGACCGAATTGACCGGGGACGCGGCCGCTGTCGAGCTGGCGATCGTCCTCGAGGAACTGGGCCGGGCCACCGATCCGACGCCGTATCTGGCCACGATGACCCAATTCGCGCCGCTGGCACCGGAATTCGCGGATGCCGCACGGTCCGGCACGGCCGTGTACGACGGTGTGAACGCGGTCCTCGACGCCGACGGCTGGGTGCTCGGCGGCACCGCGCACCACGTCCTGGACGGTGACCGCGCCGAACAGTTCGCGGTGGTGACGAGGGCTGGTGTATTTGTGGTGCCGGCCGCCGAGGTGCAGGTGCGCCGCAGTGCGGTCTTCGATCCCGTGCTGCATATCGCCGAGGTGCGCTTCGACGGCGTGCGCGCCGGACACGATCGGCGCAGCACCGTGGATGTGGCGCGGGCGCGTCAGTTCGCCGCCACCGGAATGGCTCTGACCGTCGTCGGCGCCTGCCGGCGGATTCTGGATCTGGTGCTCGACCATGTGCGCACCCGCCACCAGTTCGGCGTGCCGATCGGCTCGCTGCAGGCGGTCAAACACAAGGCCGCCGATATGCACGTGGCGATCGAGCGGGCCCGGGCGCTGGCCTATTTCGCCGCGCTGACCATCGCCGAGGACGATCCGCGCCGGGCGCTGGCGGCCTCGATGGCGAAGGCCGCCGCGGGAGAGTGCCAGAACGTGGTGTTCCGCAACGGATTACAGCTGTTCGGAGCCATGGGATTCACCTGGGAGAACGACCTGCAGTTCGCGCTCAAACGAGCCCAGGCCGGCGAGCTGATGCTCGGCGGTGCGGCCGAACACCGGGCGCTGATCGCCGAGGAGTGCCGTGCAACTGAGATTTGACGACGACGTCGAGGAGTTCCGGGCCGAATTCGCAGCCTTCCTCGACGCCTATCTGCCCGATGCGGCCACCGCGAGCCGGCGGCGGTCGCATTCCAGTGCCGACGTGCCCGAATGGGCGCGGGACTGGCAGCGGCTGCAGTTCGATCACGGCTGGCTGCTGCCCGGTAATCCGCCCGAATTCGGCGGGCGCAATGCCACCATCCTGCAGCAGTACGTGCATCTGCAGGAGCTGTCGGATCGGCGCATCTATCACAGCTTCAATCCGCAGGGCGTCGGAATCGTCGCGGCCTCGCTGCTGTCGTTCGGCACCGAGGAGCAGAAAACCCGGTGGGCGAGAAGGATTTTGCGCGCGGAGATCACCGCCGCACTCGGCATGAGCGAACCCGGCGCGGGATCGGATCTGGCCGGTCTGCGTACCCGGGCGGTGCGCGACGGTGACGAATTCGTCGTCGACGGGCAGAAGGTGTGGACCTCCGGCGCCCACGACGCCGACGTGCTGCTGACCTTCGTGCGCACCGATCCGGACGCGCCGAAACACAAGGGCATCAGCGTGCTGCTGATCCCCACCGATACCCCCGGCGTGACGCGCCGGCCGTTCGCCTCGGTGTGCGGTCCGCACGATCTGGATTTCAACGAGGTGTTCTTCGAAGGCGTGCGGGTGCCGGCGGAGAATCTGGTCGGCCCGCTGCACGGCGGATGGGGTGTCGCCAACGGTTCACTCGGACACGAACGCACACTGCTGTGGTTGTCCTACGCGGACCGGCTCGAGGAACTCGCCGCCGATTTCGCTCCGCAGACGGTGCTCGATCGCGATCACTACGCCACCCTGATCATGGACAGCTACGCCCTGCGGTTACTGGGTTCGGCGGCGCTGGCCCGGGCCGCGCGCGGCGAACAGGATGTGGCGGCGCTGTCGGTGCTGAAGGTCTTCGGTTCCGAGGCGGTGCAGACCGCCTCCGGACACGCGCTGCGCGCGCAGGGAGCCGATGGCCTGATCCACCCGGCGCGGACCTCGGCGTTCAACCCGTTGAATCTGGATGCCTTCGGCGCCAGCTGGTTCGAACGCTATACCCGCAGTTTCGCCGGGACGATCGCCGGCGGCACATCCGAAATCCAGCGCAACATCATCGCCGAGCGCGTGCTCGGTCTGCCCCGAGGCTGAGGAGTCGCCATGTCGTACATCGAATACGAGGTCGCCGACAAGATCGCGACCATCTCACTCAACCGCCCGGAGGCAGCCAACGCCCAGAACGGCGAACTACTGGAAGAACTGGATGCCGCCTGGCAGAAGGCCGGTGCCGACGACGATGTCGCGGTGATCGTGTTGCGCGCCAACGGGAAACACTTCTCCGCCGGACACGATCTCAAGGACCGCTCGTGGCCGGACCCGTCGACGATCACCCTCGAACGCATCTACGCCATCGAATCGAGGAAGTACCTCGAATTCTCGCTGCGCTGGCGCAACATCCCGAAGCCGTCCATCGCCGCGGTGCAGGGCCGCTGCATCGCGGGTGGGCTGCTGCTGTGCTGGCCGTGCGATCTGATCGTCGCCGCCGAGGACGCACAGTTCTCCGATCCGGTGGTGATGATGGGCATCGGCGGCGTCGAATACCACGGGCACACGTGGGAATTGGGCCCGCGCAAGGCCAAGGAGATCCTGTTCACCGGGCGGGCGGTCACCGCGCGGGAGGCCGAACAGATCGGCATGGTCAACAGTGTCGTGCCGCGTGCCGACCTCGACGCCCGCACCCGGGCACTGGCCGAACGCATCGCCGCGATGCCGCCGTTCGGTCTGCGCCAGGCCAAGCGCGCGGTCAACCAGACCCTCGATGTGCAGGGCTTCTACGCGGCCATCCAGTCGGTGTTCGACGTGCACCAGACCGGGCACGGTAATGCGCTGAGCGTCAACGGTTATCCGATTCTGGTCAACCTGGACGAGATGAAACAGAAGATCGAGTGAAGGGCATATCCATGCGCAACAAGATGATTCGCGGCGCGGCGAGTCTGTGCGGCATCGCGGTGATCGCAGCGGCGACCGTCACCGGCTGTAGCGACGACAAGTCCGACAACAGCGCCTCGACCACCACGGCCGCGGCGGCGACCACCTCGGCGGCGGCGCCCGCCGCCGGATCGTCGGCGGCCGACCCAGCGACCACCAAGGCCGTCACCGACGCCTACGTGCTGTTCTTCGACGCCAAACAGCCCGCCGACAAACGCGCGGCCGCGGTGGAGAAGGGCGACGTGTTCGCGCCGGTGCTGGCCGCCCAGGCGAACAACCCGCAGGCGCAGGGCACCTCCGCCACCGTCTCGAAGGTCGTCACGGTCGACGCCGGCCATGCCGATGTCACCTACACGCTGCTCATGGGCGGCAATCCGGTGCTGCCGGATCAGTCCGGGCAGGCCGTGCAGGAGAACGGGCAGTGGAAGGTCGCCGCCTCCACCTTCTGCGCTCTGCTGAAGTTGCAGGGCGGCACCGCACCCGCCTGCTGAGCGGCTGCTCCGGCCCCCTGATCGACTCCGAGCGACAGGGGGCACGCCACCGCGGCCGCACCGGCTGGCACACTGCAAGGGTCCCGCCGATCACCGCGGGGCGATGCGAGCGCCGGCCGAACGCCGGCGCGCCAGGTGCGCCCGGTCGGCGCCGGTTCGCCGTCCGGCGGGAGAGTGAGAACCGAATATGGACGACCACGCGGTGGCCGCCGAGCTCGCCCGGGAAGCCGGTGAGCTCCTGCTCGAGATTCGTGACCAGGGTGGTGCGGTCGGGGACCGGCGTTCCGACGAACTGCTGCTGAAGCGGCTCGCGGAGCTGCGCCCCGACGACGCGGTCCTGTCGGAGGAGAGCACCGACGATCCGATTCGCCTGTCCCGCAGCCGGGTGTGGATCGTCGACCCGCTCGACGGCACCCGCGAATACGGACAGCCCCCGCGAGCGGATTGGGCCGTGCACGTGGCGCTGGCGGTGGACGGTCGCGCCGAGATCGGCGCCGTCGCGCTTCCGGTGCCCGGGCTGGTGCTGGAAACCGGTGCGCCGCCGGTACTCCCGCCCGCCCACGACGGCCCACCGCGCATCGTCGTCTCCCGCAGCCGCCCACCCGCCTGCGTGCACCATCTCACCGCCGCGCTCGGCGCCGACACCATTCCGATGGGTTCGGCCGGTGCCAAAGCCATGGCGGTCGTGCGCGGCGAAGCCGACATCTACGCCCACTCCGGCGGGCAGTACGAATGGGACTCCTGCGCCCCCGTCGCGGTGGCCGCCGCCGCGGGTCTGCACACCTCGCGCCTGGACGGCTCGCCGCTCATCTACAACCAGCCCGACCCCTACCTCCCGGATCTGCTCATCTGCCGTCCGGAACTGGCGGACGAAGTCCTGGAAGCCTTGCGGGACTTCGGGATCTGAGTGGTGGCGGCCCGGCGCCACATGCCGTCCGGCCGGGGCCGCCGGCACTGCGTGATGTTCGCGGTCATTCACCCGCGCGCATCCGGGCCAGGTTCCAGCTGTTCCAAGTCTCGTCGTCTTCTCGGTGCGTGAGCCGCTGCCTCAGGTCGAGGCGAATCGGTCCCGGGAGGCGGTCGAGGACGGGGACGATATCGGCCGACAGCCCGGACAGATAGTCCGCGTCGAGGTCTGCACCGCGCTGCCAGCGATCGATGTTCTCCGAAGCGACCAGCGCCTCGGGATTCGCGACGGCGAGCATCAGGAGCGCGGTCACCGCGGTCGCGAGGGTGGTGCGCGGCAGCCACGCCGTTTCCAGACGCAGGACCGCGACGACCACCAGCAGGTACACGACGCCGAGCCAGAGTTCGCAGGTTCCGACCAGCAGACGCAGCACGGTGAATCCGTATGCCTGCTGATAGGTCCACATGCGACCGAACGCGGAGGCGATGATCACCAGGGTGAGCCCGCTGATCGTGCAGAGCAGGCCGCGCAACCAGAGGCGGTCGGTCGCCGAATCCCTGGCGGCCCGGTGCAGGACGGGCAGGATGACGGCGAGTGTGAGCAGGGTGACCGCGGCCAGTTGCCAGAATCCACTGCGCGCGTAGTCGGCGTAGGTCAGCCCGGCGGTGCGCTGCACATAGTCGTCGCCACCGAACAGGGCCACCAGCTGCGCGCCGAGGAACGATGCGAACAACACGGTCAGCGCCCCGACCGGCAGCGCCCATTCCGGTCGTGCCAGCGTGCGTTTCGCGCGTGTGCTCCCCGCGTCGGCAGGAGCCGGGGGCCCGGCGAGCACGTACAGCGCGCCGAGAGTTGTCGTACCGGTGAGCAGGAACAGCACGATCCATCGAGTGGTGGTGGGGGCGTCCATGCGCGGCACCAGCCCCGTGACGATGGCGGCGAACGTGGCGTCGGCACCGGCGAGCAGCGGCACGAACACCGCCAGCAACGCCACCGTCGCGGCCACGGACGCACCGAGTCGCCAGTGCCGGGCTCCGGTGCTGCCGCGCAACCTTCCCTGCGCCGCGTACACCCAGGCGAGGGCGCCGGCCGATGCCAGCGGGACCGCGATCGCATCGTGGAACACGCCGCGCGCCGAGGGCCGGCCGACCACAGCGAGCGATCCGCAGACGGCCGCCGCGATCAGGCAGAGGACGAACAACCACCCCGCGGCCCGAAAGGTGCCCACCGCGAGCAGTGCGAGTGCGGCGGCCGCCCACCAGCGGCTCGGGCGGTGCCGGCGCTCGGTGGGTATTTCCGCGCGGTCCGCGGCGCGACGATGGACGGTACCGATCGCGACGGCGATGGCGAAACCCGCTAGCAGCCAGCCGATTCCGGGCCGATCCACCGGCACAGTGGCTGCCGCGACCAGACCTGCGACTCCCGCGGCGGGGAGCACGCCCGCCGGGTAGGCGACCCATCGCGCACGGGGCGCGACGGGAGGTGCGGACGGGGAGCCCCAGCGAGGCGGGTCGGCGACCACCGCTGTGGCGGTACCGGCATTCCGCGACCACACCGGCGCCTCGGTGTGCCCAGCTGGTGCCGAGCCGCCGGCGGTGGAGATATCGTGCGACGCGGCGCCCGGAGTTTCGCCGGAGCCGTTCGGGACCGAAGCGTCCGCGGCTGAACTCGTCTCCGGGGCAGCCTGTTTCGCTGAGGCCGGAGGAGATGCCGGTGCCGGTTTCAGCTGACGATCCGGCCCCGTGGTGTCGTCTCGGTCCGGTGGAATGTCCGGTCGATTCGGTTCCGAATGGGCGTCGGCGCACAGCGGACGATCGTGACCGGCGGAGTCGGCCGGTTCCGGTGATCGCGTGCGGCCGGGGGTGGATTCTTCGGGCACGGCCGGTCCTCCTGAGGGTGTGGGGTATCGGCCCGGGACCGAATCGGTCTGCCGGGCTGTGAGTTTCGGGCTGTCAGTGGTGGTGCGGCGCGGTGGCCGGGAGTATCACGCGGATCCGTGAGCCGGGTTCGGCGACCGCGATGGAGCCGTGGTGCAGGTCGACCACCCAGCGGGCGATGGCGAGACCGAGTCCGGTGCCGCCGCCGTCGGTGCTGCCGCCGCGGGTGAAGCGGTCGAAGATGCGCTCGCGTTGCGCGGGAGGAATGCCGGGCCCGTCGTCCTCGACATCGATGACCAGGTGCTCGCCCGCGATGTGGGCGAGCAGGCGGACTTCGCCGCCGGCGGGGCCGTGCCGGGCGGCGTTGTCCAGCAGGTTCAGCAACACCTGGTGCAGGCGGGCGCGGTCGGCGTACACGGTGGCAGTGGCGGGACCGATCGTGCTGCGGAAGTGGATACCGCGGCCCAGCGCCGCGGTCATGACCTCCGCCTCGGCGGTCACCGTCGCGAAAGTCGGTGCGATATCGAATTGTTCGCGATCGAGCGGGATCGCTCCGGCCTCGATGCTGGACAGATCGAGGAGCTCGGAGACGAGGCGCCCGAGCCGTTCGGTCTGTGCCAGTGCGGTTTCCAGTGTTTTCGGATCGGGCTCGGATACGCCGTCCACGAGGTTCTCCAGGACCGCGTGCAAGGCGGTGATCGGGGTGCGCAACTCGTGCGAGACATTGGCGATCAGTTCGCGGCGCTGCCGGTCGGCGGCGGCGAGGTCGGTCGCCATCCGATTGAACGCGTCGGCCAGTTGTCCCACCTCGTCGCGGGAGGACGCGCGCACCCGGCTGGTGTAGTCGCCGTGCGCCATGCGTTGCGCGGCGGCGGTCATCTCCCGGAGCGGCGTGGTGATGCCGTGCGCCAGGAATTGGGACGACACCAGGGCGATGAGCATCGCGGTCAGTGTGGTCATCGGCGGCAGCCAGCCGATCCGTTGACTGAACCAGGCGAAGGCGAGCCCACCCGAGAAGGTCATCAGGACGGCCAGTTTGAGTTTGATGGATCGGATTCGATCCAGCGGCCGCGGTAGCCGATCCGACAGCTGCGTCACCAGGCTCGCGGCCCGGAGATCGGCACGCTCGCCGGCGTCGAGGTCGGCGCGCGCGCTCATCGGGTCTCCAGGGCATAGCCGACGCCGTGGACGGTGCGGATCAGGTCGGCGCCGAGTTTGCGTCGCAACGCCTTGATGTGACTGTCGACGGCCCGGGTACCGGCCGCATCCGCCCAGTCCCAGACCTCTTCGAGGAGCCGCTCCCGGGCGAGCACCGCGCGGGGACGCCGGGCGAGACGGGCCAGCAGATCGAATTCCAGCGGAGTGAGCTGGGCTTCGACCCCGCCGCGCCAGACCCTGCGCTGATCGCTGTCGATGCGCAGATCGCCGACCACGGTGACCGCCCCGCGCTGATCACCGGCGCGTTCGACCCGCCGCAGCAGAGCATGCACGCGGGCGGTGAGCACCCGCAGCGAGAACGGTTTGGTCAGATAGTCGTCCGCGCCCACCCCGAGTCCGATCAGCTGGTCGGTTTCGTCCGTCCGCGCGGTGAGCATCAGCACCGGTATCGAGCGCTCGGCCTGGATCCGCCGGCACACCTCCAGCCCGTCGTAGCCGGGCAACATCACGTCGAGGACGACCAGGTCCGGCTCGAACGTCTCGGCGGCCGCCACCGCCGCGGGACCGTCCGGAGCCGTGGTGACCGTGAACCCTTCGGCCCGCAGCCGAGCCGCCACCGAGTCCGCGATCGTGGACTCGTCGTCCACGACCAGGATCCGCCGCGCTGTCGTGGCCTCCACCGGTGGGTTCTGCTCCATGCTCGGGAAGCCTAGCGAGCTCGTGTGGAGAGAACCGGTATCAGTTGTGGAGATTCTGTGTGGTCGGCGATGTCGAGGGGCGTCAGTCGCGCCGGCTTACGTACTTCAGTAACTCGTTGTGCAGCAATCCGTTCGAGGCCGCCGCATTCCCGCTGAGCGGGTTCGGGTTGCCGTCGAAGCCGGTGAAGGTGCCGCCGGCCTCGGTGACGATGATCGCGTTGGCGGCCATATCGCCCGGCGACAGGCGGGGATCGGCGCAGATGTCGATCGCGCCCTCGGCGAGCATCATGTACGACCAGAATTCGCCGTAGGCCCGGGTGCGCCACGCGTCGCGGGACAGGGTGAGGAAGCTGTCCAGGCGGCCGTCGTCCGCCCAGGCGGTGACGGTGGAGTAGGCGAACGAGGCGTCGGTCAGGTTCGAAACGCCGGAAACTCGCAGCCGCGACGCCGAGGTCAGGCTGCGCCCGGTGAAGGCGCCGTGGTCCTTCGCGGCCCACCAGCGGCGGGCGAGTGCGGGCGCGGAGACGACGCCGACGATGGGGCGATATCCGCCTTCGGCAACCTCCAGCAGGGAGATCTGCGTGGCCCACACCGGCACACCGCGCACATAGTTCTCGAGTCCGGTGATGGCGTCGACCACCCAGCAGCGCGGACCGCCGCCCTCCAGTCCGTCACCCGCGCCCAGGACCGCGTCGCGCGGGCGGGATCGGCGCAGCTGGCCCCGGACGAGTTTCTCCACGGCGTTCTCGGCGTCGCTCACCGTGGCCATATCCGGTCTCTCCCGGACCGCGAGGTCGAGGCCCTTGAACCGGTCCATATTCACCGCGTCGGCGGAATCGGCGAGGACATGGGCGAACCGGAGATCGTCGTCGAGGTGGTCGTGCACCACTGCAAGCTATCCGCAGCCGATGAACACTGCCACCGCCTCGGGTCGGCTCAGGCCGAACCAGGCGTGCAAACCTCGGGGCATTGCGCGGTTTTCCGCATTATTCGTCGAGGTTTGCACGATCTGTTCGGCCCCGGGCACCGCAAGCGCTGGCGAACGGCGCCGGCCGAAGACACTCACAGCTGCGCGAGCCGCGGAGCGGTGCCGCGCGTGCGCACCCAGACGCCCGCTTCGCGCGTCAGTTCCGCTGCGCTGCCGAGCAATCCGTCGAGGACCAACGCCCGGCGGACGTGCCGGTGAAAGTCGTGTTCGGCGGTGAACCCGATACCGCCCAGGACCTGCTGGCAGTGGCGGGCGGCGATCCGCGCGGCATGGCCGGCGGCGGCCTTGGCCAGCAGCGCGCCGAGATCGGTGTCGGCGGTGGCGAGGGTGGCCTCGGCGCCCTCGATGGCTACCAGGGTTTCGGCCAGGCGGTGCCGGACGGCCTGGTGGGCGGCCAGTGGGCGGCCGAACTGGACCCGGTCGAGGGCGTGGCGGCGCGCGAGATTCAGCATCGCGCGGCTCGTTCCCGCCAGCCACCAGGAGAGCGCGCGGCGGCCCTCGGCCAGCGGAAGCGTCTCGCCGGCGGAAACTCGGCGCAGCGGTAGCTCGGGGTCGAGCACCGGCGGTGCGGAAAAGTGTTGTGCAGCAATCGAATCAGGACCACTGCGCACGGCGCCGGAGTCGCGGTCGGCACCCGTGGCCGACCGGCCTGTCGGGTCCATCGCATCGGGCCGGGAACCGCCCGGCGTGCCGCCGACGATCGGATCGGCCCCGGGATCGACCGCGGTCCCGCTGGGCGCAGCCGGAGCGGATAGAGCTACGCCGGTTCGCTCCCACATGATCCAGCGCCCACCGGTAAAGGGAAGCGCGACCCGGGCAGGCAGGTCGCGGCCGGCGGCGTGCGCGATGACGTCGTTGAGAACGGGAGCATGGGCGCCGGTCTCACCGAGCAGCCGGAATACCAGAGGTATCGCCACTTTCGGAGTTTCGATCAGCAGGTCGACCCATCCGAAGTCGAGGAGCGCGTGATCCAGCGCGTCACCCGTGCTGCCGGTCATGGTGGCGCGCAGGCTGTCGGTCAGCAATGCGATCTCATCGGCGTCCATGGTCATCCGTTCGAAACTCGGTGCGGTGCGGTGCGACCGGGGCCGCTGTTCTGTGGCGGCAGGACCGGGACATGCCTTCGCGGCTTATAGGGAGTTGGGTCCGCACGCGGCAACAACGCGCGGCAGATGAACACCCGCGTCTCATTCCCGCCCCAAATCGAGCAGGCGGCGCGCGATGATATTGCGCTGGATCTCGGCGGTCCCGCCGTAGATCGTGGCCGCCCGAGAATACAGATATTCGGTACGCCATTCCTCGTCGTCGAATTCGACTGCGCCCGGGAGCATGTCGCGCGCGGTGTCGAACAGCTGCTGTTCTGCGGTGGCCAGCAGCACCTTGTCGATCGAGGTCTCCGGACCGAGCCGCTGTCCGTCCGCCAGCCGCCGCTGCGTGGCGTACGAGCGGCAGCGCACGGTGTGCAGCGCGAGATAGGCAGCGCCCAGGGCGGCGTCGTCGCGCAGGTCCGTGTCCGCGATCAGCGCGTCCAATCGCGTGAACAGGTAGGCGATCCGGTGCCAGAAGCAGGTGGACCGCTCGTGCGGCAGCAGATCCATCGCCACCCGCCAGCCGTCCCCGGGCTTGCCCAGCATGCGATCGCCGGGCACGACGACGTCGTCGAAATACACTTCGGCGAATTCGTCGACGCCGTGCATGGTCCGCAGTGGGCGCACGGTGATCCCGGGGGAGTCCATGTCGACGAAGAACGCGGTGATGCCCTCGTGGCCCGGCGCGGTGCGGGTCAGCAGGACACAGCGGGCGGAGTACTGGGCCAAGCTGGTCCAGACCTTCTGGCCGCTGATGATCCACTTGCCGCCGTCGGCAACGGCTTTGGTGCTCAGGGACGCCAGATCGCTACCGGAACCCGGTTCGGAGAACCCCTGGCACCACTGTTCGCGCCCCGACAGCAGCGCCGGCACCATCGCCGCGGCCAGTTCCGGCCGGGCGTAGGAGATCATCGTGGGCGCCAGCACTTCCACCATCGAGTAGATGCCGGGTTCGGCCAGGCCGCGGGTGGCGACTTCCTCACCGAGTACCGCTCGCAGCACCGCGGGCCCGCCGAGCCCGCCGACCTGTTCGGGCCAGCCGTGGCGCATCCAGCCGGCGTCGAAGAGGGCGCGCCGCACCCGGGCCAGCTGGGCCACCTGGCCGTCGAGACTGCGATCCGGGCCCGGCGTGAGATCGTGGTCCGCCAGCCATCGCCGCAGATCGTCCCGAAACGTCGCGATATCCGTGGTACCCATCTCTGCGATTCCCTCGATCACTGTGTGCGAACGTCACTTTCGGGCCGGGGCCGCTCACACGGCAGGGCGGTCGAATGCGTGCGGGATACCGGAATCGTGGTCGCCGCTGCGCCGGATGAAGGTCATTCTGCGGGTTTTGATCCGCCAGCCGTCGTCGGTGCGGGCATAGGTGTCGCTGTAGTAGCCGATCCGCATGTCGTGGGTGGAGTGCTCGACGAAGCACAACGTCTGCGTGCCTGAGGCGTCGTCGCCGTCGAGTTCGAGCACCGGTGTGCCGGTCAGGAACAGGCCCTTGGGCGCGGCCGCCACGAGCTCGGGGAACACGTCGAGGTTATAGGTGTCGCCGAAGGCACTGTAGGTGCCGTCGGGGGCGAAAACGCTCAACAGCCCCTCGATATCGCCCTTCGTGATGGTGACCGCGTAGCGCGCCAGCAGCTGCTGGATATCGAGCAGATCGTCATTTCTGGACATACACTTTTCCGCCTTTCATCACGAATCGCACATCCTGGGTCACGGTGATGTCGTCCACGGGATTGCCCGGCACACCGATGATGTCGGCCAGCAGGCCGGGCGCGATCCGGCCGCGGTCGTCGGCGTCGATGAGTTCGGCGGCGTTGATCGTGCCGGCGCGCAACACGTCGATCGGTGCCAGTCCGCGTTCGACCAGTGCCACGAGCTCGTCGGCGTTGCGGCCGTGCGGGATGGCGGGCGCGTCGGTGCCGACCGCGATGCGCACCCCGGCGTCGTAGGCGGCCTTGACCGAGAGGCGCGCCTTCGGGAACATCTCCGCGGCCTTGGCCTGCAGCGCAGGATCCGCCTTGGAGACGTCCATGGCGTCGGCCAGGCGGGTGGTCGGCACCAGCCAGGTGCGGGCGGCGACCATCTGCGCGATGGTTTCGTCGTCGATCAGGAAACCGTGTTCGATGCAGTCGATTCCGGCGGCGATGGCGTGCCGGACCGCCTCCGCGCCGTGCGTGTGCGCGGCCACCTTGAGTCCGCGCCGATGCGCCTCGTCCACGATCGCGCGCAGTTCCTCGTCCGAATAGTGTTGTGCGCCAGGTGCTCCGGTGAGCGACATGACGCCGCCGGAAACGCAGATCTTGATCAGCTGGGCGCCGTACTTGATCTGGTAGCGCACGGCCCTGCGCACCTCGTCCACGCCGTTGGCGATGCCCTCCTCGATGGTGAGGTGCAGGACGTCGGGCATGAACGCGGAGAACATGGTCGGATCCAGATGGCCGCCGGTGGGGGTGATGGCGTGCCCGGCCGGCACGATCCGCGGACCGTCCACCCACCCCTTGTCGATCGCCCTACCCAGCGCCACATCCAGCAGATAGCCACCGGTTTTGACGAACAGGCCCAGGTTGCGCACCGTGGTGAACCCCGCGCGCAGGGTGCGGCGGGCGTTACCCACCGCCCGCAGCACCCGGGTGGCCGGATCGTCGGTGACGCTGGAGGCCAGCCCGGATTCCCCGCGCCCGCCCATGAGCAGGTTGACTTCCATATCCATCAGACCGGGCAGGAGCACCAGATCGCCGAGATCGACGACCTCGCCCTCGGGTTCGCCGCCCACGCCGACGATGCGGTCGTCTGCCACCCGGACCACGCCGGGGCGGATGATCTCACCGGAATCGATGTCGAGGACACCGGCGGCCTTCAGCGTCAGCATCGGCTTACACCACCGTTTCGCGCACGAGATTCAGATAGGCCGCACCCGAATCGGGCACCCGCGGCTGCTTCCACACCTCGACCGGGAACGACACCATGATCAGCGACTGCATCAGATGTGTCAGATACCGTGCGTCGTCGGGCATTTCGTCGAGCGGGAACTGGTCCAGATAGTCGAGCGCCTCCTCGAGCCGGGGGAACGCGGCGTCGTAGAACGCTTGCATCTGCGCCATATCGGAGGCGAGCCGTTTGCGATAGCGTTCGGGCTCGGTGTCGATGATCCAGTCGGAGAACTTCTCCAGTTCGGCGAATTCCCCGGGCAGCTTCTTCGTCTCAGACGTTGGCATCGCGGTACTCCTGAACTTTGCGCTGCGCGACATGATGCAGATGCCGCAGCAGGACTTCCTGGTCGTTGAGCGGGAATTCCTTGACGACACTGGTTTCCAGCATCGTCTGGGTGGCCTCCAAGGTGTTGGCGTCCTGCAACGCGTATTCCTTGAACGTCACGCCGGTCAATTCCTGGCGCAGCCGTTCGCGGGCGTTCTTGGGGGGTGTGAAATACAGGTTCGCCTCGAAGATGTGCGTGCGCACCGAGGTCGGCCACCAGTTGTAGGTGAGGAACCAGCCCGGCGCCCACACCAGGATCGCGAAATTGGGGAACACATCGAATTCGTCCACGCCCCAGGCGCGATGGCCGGACGGATTGATCCCGGGGGGCATGGGATCCAGCCCCTCGATATCGGGCCGGTCCCACGGTCCGAACAGGCCCGAGCGGAGCACCCGCTCGATCGGCTTGACCATGTCGAGGTCCTTCGGCGGGGCCATGCCGCCCCACGAGGACACCATGGAATGGGGGGTGTCGATCTGGTAGTGCAGGGCCTCGAAGCCGACGTCGGCCAATTTGTCGGCCTCGTCCTTCACCGCCTGCTTCATATGCAGGATCGGCGCGTGATAGAACTCGGCGAACGCGTCGATGAACAGTTTCCAGTTGCTGCCCACCTCGGCCTTGTAGCTGTAGACCTCGGTGAATTCGTGGAAGGGAAATCCCTCCAGCCCCTTCACCATCGGGCCGAGGTAATCCTGCAGCGGCGGGGCGTCGGGGTCGACATTGACGAAGATGAACCCCTCCCACACCTCGCAGCGCACGTCGGCGAGGCCGTAGTCGGCCTTGTCCATGCCGAAGAATTCCTTCTCCTGCTGAACGAAGGTGCACGTACCGTCGAGGTTGTAGCGCCAGGCGTGGTACTTGCAGGTGAACTGCCGGCAGGTGCCGGAGGTCTCCTCGTTCGGGAAGTCGTCCCACACGAGTTTGTTGCCGCGGTGGCGGCAGATGTTGTGGAAGGCCCGGATCACGTCGTCGGTGCCGCGGACGATGATCAGCGAGGTGCCGATGCAGGCCAGTTCCTTGGTGAAGTAGCTGCCCTTGCGCGGCAGCAGCACATCGCGGCCGACGCACAGCCAGCTCTTGCGGAAGATGGCGTTGCGTTCGTCCTCGTAGAACTGCGGGTCGATCGAATCGGTGTAGTCGACGGTGCCGGTCCCCAGTTCGGGATAGTTCTCGGTCCAGCTTCCGGCGGCTGGTTTGCTGAAGTGCGGCAAGGGATTACCTCTCGTGATCGGGCTGGATGCCGAAGGTGTTGAAGGCCATCGCGACCATGGCGTAGCCGCCGACGGTGAAGACCAGATCCATGCGCTGGCGTTCGTCGAGGTAGTCGCTCAACGCGGCCCAGGTGGTGTCCGACAGCTGCGACTTCTCGTCGAGTTCGTCGACCGCCGCGAGCAGCAGCCGATCGAACTCGCCGGCGAGCCGTCCGTCGCGGATCCCGTCGATGTCGGCGTCGGACAGGCCGGTGGAATCGGCCATCGCGACATGGTGGGCCCATTCGTAGGCGCACTGACGGCGGTGCGCGATGCGCAGGATCGCGATCTCGCGCACGCGTGGCGGCAAGGTGGATCGGAACAGCAGGTAGACGCCGAAGCCGAGATACGCCTCGGCCAGGTCCGGATGTCTGGCAAGAGCCGACATCGCGGGTCCGGCGCCGTCGGGGTTGCGCCGAGCGCGTGGCAGCAGAGCGGCCAGGGCACCGCGGGTCCGATCGTCCCATTGGTCGGCCGGCAGGGGCGGCAGGCGCATCCTCTCCTCCTCTCATTCAGGAGAATGACATTCTCCTCAACGGATCAATAGATTTTCACGTGAGGGGCCGACTCGTCAATGTTCGGCACGAAGTGCGGGAAACTTCCTGCTCAGAAGTGGTCCGCGCGAGGTGTGCGGAGCGTCGGACGGTCGCTGCTGTCGGCGGCGCGGCCTGTTCGTTGGAGCGGCCGGCTGTGAGCGGGAGTCGATCCCGGCGCAGAAGTAGAATGTTGATTCTCCAAATATGAGAAGATAGTTTTCTAGTCGCACAGTCCAGGAAGAGGAGTCGAGAGCATGGCAGCCCTGCGTCCCGGTGAACAGCTCGCCAGCACCGTCTGCGGCACCAAGGTGGTGGTGGTGCGCGCGCCCGCCGATGCCAGTCCCGTATTGACCTGCGGCGGAAGCCCTCTGGTTCCGGCCGCGAGCGCGCCACCGGCCGCGCCCGCCGCGGCAGAACCGGTGACACTGATCGGCAAGCGCTACGTCGACGCGGCCGATTCGGTCGAATTGCTGTGTACGAGTTCGGGTTCCGGTGAACTGCGCTGCGACGGAACCCCGATGACGATCAAGGCGGCCAAGGCCCTGCCGGCCTCGGACTGAGGGGTGCGGTGACCGGAGAGCAGGAGTGCGCATGTCCGCCGGAATGACATTCGAACCGAGCGAGGATCAGCAGCTGATCCGCTCGGCGGTAGCCGAACTGTGCCGAAAATTCGACGACCGCTACTGGATGCGCAAGGACCAGGACCACGAATTCCCCACGGAGTTCTACCAGGCGATCGCCGCCGGTGGCTGGCTCGGCATCACCATCCCCGAGGAGTACGGCGGCCACGGCCTGGGACTGACCGAGGCGACCATTCTCGCCGAGGAGGTCGCCCGCTCGGGCGGCGGAATGAACGCCGCCACCGCGATTCATCTCTCGATCTTCGGCATGCAGCCGGTGGTCCGCCACGGCTCCGAGGAGCTCAAGCGGCGGACGCTGCCCCGGGTGGCGGCCGGAGATCTGCACGTCTGCTTCGGAGTCACCGAGCCGGGGGCGGGCCTGGACACCAGCCGGATCACGACCTTCGCCCGCCGCGACGGCGACCATTACATCGTCAACGGCCGCAAGGTGTGGATCTCCAAGGCGCTGGAATCGGAGAAGATCCTGCTGCTGACCCGGACCACCGCCTACGACGAGGTGAGGCGCAAAACCGACGGGATGACCCTGTTCCTCACCGATATCGACCGCGCCCACATCGATATCCGCCCGATCGCCAAGATGGGTCGCAACGCCGTCTCCTCCAACGAGGTGTTCATCGACGATCTGCGGGTTCCGGTCGAGGATCGCGTGGGCGAGGAGGGCGAAGGTTTTCGGTATCTGCTCGACGGGCTGAATCCGGAGCGAATGCTCATCGCCGCCGAGGCGCTCGGCATCGGCCGCGTGGCGCTGGACCGGGCGGTCAAATACGCCGGCGAGCGCGTGGTCTTCGACCGGCCGATCGGCATGAATCAGGGCATCCAGTTCCCGCTCGCCGATTCGCTGGCCCATCTGGATGCCGCGGAACTGGTGCTGCGCAAGGCGACCTGGCTCTACGACAACGGTAAACCCTGTGGCCGCGAGGCGAATACGGCCAAATATCTGTGTGCCGACGCCGGCTTCACCGCCGCCGACCGTGCCATGCAGACCCACGGCGGGATGGGATATGCCGAGGAGTACCACGTGGCCCGCTACTTCCGCGAGGCGCGCGTCATGCGCATCGCCCCCGTCAGCCAGGAAATGATCTTGAACTACCTGGGTTCGCACACATTGGGATTGCCGAGGAGCTACTGATGCCGGCACGAGGACTTTTCGATCTGACCGGCCGCGCGGCCATGGTCACCGGCGCCGCGGGCGGCATCGGATCGGCGGTGGCGCAGGCGCTGGCCACCGCCGGCGCCGCGGTACTGGTCACCGATATCGACGCCGCCGCAGCGGCGGCGGTCGCCGACAAGATCGTCGGCGCCGGGGGGCGGGCGGCGAGTTGCGCGCTGGACGTATCCGACCGCGGCGCCGCCGATTCCGCGGCCGAGCAGGGTGCGGCGCTGGCCGGCGGCACACTGCACATCGTGGTCAACAACGCCGGTGTCACGGCGCCCGCGATGTTCGGCGCCACCACCGTGGATTCGATGCGCCGCCTCTACGACATCCACGCGCTGGGCACCTTCAACTGCGCGCAGGCGGCGCTGCCGTATCTGCCCACCGACGGCACCGGGCGCATCATCAATGTCACCTCCTCGGCCGGGTTGACCGGAACCCTGGGGCAGGTGAACTATTCGGCCGCCAAGGCCGCGATCGTGGGCATCACCAAATCGCTGGCTCGCGAGCTGGCCCGCAAGAACATCCTGGTGAACGCGCTCGCCCCGCTGGCGGCCACGCCGATGACGACCACCATCCGCACCGACGAGAAATTCGCCGCGCAGATGCTGAACCGAATTCCGTTGCGGCGCTGGGCCGAACCGGACGAGGTGGCCGGAGCGTTCGTCTTCCTGGCCTCCGACGCCGCCTCCTTCGTCACCGGGCAGGTGCTGCCGGTGGACGGCGGCATGGTGATGTGATGATCATCGATCCGCAGGCGGCGGGCCCGCTCGCCGGGGTCACGGTGGTGGCGCTGGAACAGGCGGTGTCCGCGCCGATGTGCACGCGCACCCTCGCCGATTTCGGGGCGCGGGTGATCAAGGTGGAGAACCCGGACGGCGGTGACTTCGCCCGCTACTACGACGACGTGGTCGAGGGCCAGGCCGCGCATTTCGTGTGGGTCAACCGCGGGAAGGAATCGGTGACCCTCGACCTGAAATCGCCTGCGGGCGTGAAACTCCTGCATCGCCTGCTGGAGCGCGCCGACGTGCTGGTCGCCAATCTGGCACCCGGAGCCTTGGACCGGCTGGGATTGTCCCCGGCGGAGGTGGAGAGCCGGCACCCGGATCTGATCTCGCTGACCATCGACGGATTCGGCGCGGGCGGGCCGCTGTCGCACAAACGCGCCTACGACCTGCTGGTCCAGGCCGAGGCCGGGGTGTGCGCGGTGACCGGCACGGCCGGCGCGCCCGCCAAACCCGGTCCGCCGGTGGCGGATGTGACCACGGGCCTGTACGCGGCCCTGTCGATCGTGGCCTCGCTGTGCGGGCGGCTGCGGCGCGGGCCGGGCCCGGGCACGGCGATATCGGTGAGCCTGTTCGACACCATGGCCGAGATGATGGGCTATCACCTCACCTACGCCCGGCACAGCGGAATCGACCAGCAGCCGCTCGGCATGAGCTCACCGGCGGTGGCGCCGTACGGCGCCTACCCGACGGCCGACGGGCAGACCGTGGTGCTGGGCACGACGAACGACCGGGAATGGCAGCGCCTGGCCCGCGACATCCTCGAACGCCCGGATCTCGCCGCCGACGACCGCTTCCGCACCAATCCCGGCCGGGTCGCCCATCGCGCCGAGCTCGACGAGGCGATCGGAAGCTGGTGTGCGCGACACGATCTGGCCGACATCCAAGCGTCCGCCGACGCCGCCGGAATCGGCAACGCGCGCTACAATCGGCCCAGCGAGGTCCTGGCCCACCCGCAACTGTCCGAACGCGACCGCTGGCGCGGTATCGACACCCCGAACGGGCCGATCCCGTCCCTGCTGCCCCCGGCCGTGATCGAGGGTTACCAGCCGCCGATGGGCGCGGTGCCGGGCCTGGGGGAGCACACCGATGCGGTGCTGGCCGAAATCGGCTGCAGCGCAGACGAGATCGCTCGATGGCGAGCGGCGGGCGTGGTCGGCTCCCGCGACGCGGGGGTGGCTGCCGCTCATGTGCGCTGACACGATCGCCGACCGAAACGCCGGGTCCGCGCGTTCGACGCCGCGCACATCGTCGTGTCCGCGTCATGCCGGTGGCCGTGGCCGCCGCCCGGAACGGGAGCACCGTCATGGTCTCGCATGACCCGGTCCTGCACTGCGCCGATCACGCGGGTGTGCGGACGCTGACTTTGAATCGGCCGCATCGCAAGAACGCGATCGACGCCGAACTGTGGGCGGCGCTGCAGGACGTGCTGCGCGCCACCGCCACAGACCTGGATGTGCGCGTGGTGGTTCTCACCGGCGCGGGTGGTGAATTCTGTTCCGGCGCTGATATTTCCACGCCCGACAACACCCATCCGACCTATCGGATGCGGGCGCTGACCGAGGTGGCGCTGGCACTGCACGAACTACCCATGCCGACCGTGGCGAAGGTGCGCGGCGTGGCCGTCGGTGCCGGGTGGAATCTCGCCCTCGGCTGCGATTTCGTCGTGGCGACCCCGCGGGCCCGGTTCTCCCAGATCTTCGCCCCGCGCGGGCTGTCCCCGGATCTCGGCGGCACCTGGCTGCTGCCCAAGATCGCCGGACTGCAACAGGCGAAAAGGCTTGCGCTGCTGGGCGAGACGATCGACGGCGAACAGGCGCGCGAACTGAACCTCGTGACGTGGCTGTGCGAGGACGCCGAACTCGACGGTTTCGTCGACGACCTGGCGGCACGGCTGGCGGCGGGGCCGCCGGTGGCGCTGGCCCAGACCAAGGCCCTGCTCAACGAGGGCGCCGACCGCAGTCTGCGGGAGGCGCTGGCCGGGGAGGCGCGGGCGCAGGGCATCAATTTCGCCACCGCCGACGCACCGGAGGCGTTCGCGGCCTTCGCCGAGAAACGCCCGCCCCGGTTCACCGGCCGCTGGACGGTCACCAGACCGCCGATCCGCCGTGCGGATCGGCCCGACGACGAAGGTCGAACAGATGCGTGAGGTAGTCATCGCCGCGGCGGTCCGCACCCCGATCGGCAAACGCAACGGCGCTTTGGCCGATATCCACCCGGTGGACCTGTCCGCGCTGGTGCTGACCGCATTGGCCGAGCGCACCGGTCTGGATCCGGCACTTGTCGACGACGTGATCTGGGGATGCGTCTCGCAGGTCGGCGACCAGTCGTCGAATATCGGCCGCTATGCGGTCCTGGCCGCGGGCTGGCCGGAAGCGGTTCCCGGCACCACGATCAACCGCGCATGCGGATCCAGCCAGCAGGCAGTCGAGTTCGCCGCCGCCGTGGTCGGCTCGGGACAGCAGGACCTGGTGATCGCCGGCGGTGTGGAAGTGATGAGCCGGGTGCCGCTGGGCTCGGCCCGCGCCACCGGGATGCCGCACGGGCCGAAAGCCCGTGCGCGCTATCACGATTTCTCCTTCGACCAGGGGATCTCGGCCGAACTCATCGCCGAGAGGTGGGGCTTGTCTCGTACCCGCCTCGACGACTACGCCGCGCGCTCGCACGAACTGGCGGCCGCGGCCGTCGACCGCGGGGCCTTCGACGACCAGATCGTCGACGTGCCCGCCGGTTCGGCCACGGTCGGCGCCGACGAGGGCATTCGCCGCGGCACCTCCGCCGATACGCTGGCCCGGCTGAAACCGGCCTTTCGTGCGGACGGGGTGATCCACGCCGGCAACTCGTCGCAGATCTCCGACGGCGCGGCCGCGGTGCTGATCACCACCCCGGACAAGGCCCGAGACCTGGGCCTGACACCGCTGGTCCGCTATCGCGGCGGCGCGGTGACCGGCGCGGATCCGGTGCTGATGCTCACCGGCCCGATCCCGGCGACGGAGAAGGTGCTGCGCCGGTGCGGGCTGTCGCTCGCCGAGATCGGCGTGTTCGAAGTGAACGAGGCGTTCGCGCCGGTGCCGCTGGCCTGGCTGGCCGAAACCGGCGCCGACCTCGTCCGGATGAATCCGCTGGGCGGGGCCATCGCGCTCGGCCATCCACTCGGCGCCTCGGGCGCGGTATTGCTGACCCGCATGGTTCATCACATGCGCGACAACGGCATTCGCTACGGCCTGCAAACCATGTGCGAGGGCGGCGGCACCGCCAACGCCACCGTCGTCGAACTGCTGAACTGATCGGAGGACCGGCGTGCGCCGAGAACTGTTCACCGCCGACCACGAATCGTTTCGGGCACTGGCCCGCGAATTCATCGACAAGCATGTGGTCGAGAACTACCCGGACTGGGAACGCGCCGGCCGGATGCCGCGTGAAATCTTCACGCGGCTGGGCGAATCGGGCCTGCTCGGCATCGCGATTCCCGAGGAGTACGGGGGAGCGGGGCTGCGCGACTACCGCTACAACGTGGTGCTGCAGGAGGAGGCGGCGCGGGCGCTGGTCACGCTGTCGACCGTGCGCACCCAGTTGGACGTGATCCTGCCGTACTTCCTCGACTACGCCGACGCGGCCCAGCGCGAGCGCTGGTTTCCCGGCCTGGCGTCGGGCCGGCTGCTGACTGCCATCGCCATGACCGAACCCGGCACCGGATCCGATCTGGCCGGGGTGCGGACCACCGCCGTCTGCGACGGTGACCACTACGTTCTCAGCGGAGCCAAGACCTTCATCACCGGTGGGCTGCTGGCCGATCTGGTGATCGTGGTGTGCCGGACCTCGACCGATCCGGACAACCGCCGGCACGGGCTGACGTTGCTGGTCGTGGAGGACGGCATGCCCGGCTTCTCGCGTGGCCGGGTGCTGGAGAAGATGGGCTGCAAGGTGCAGGACACCGTCGAGCTCTCCTTCGACGAGGTGCGGGTGCCGGTGGCGAACCGGCTCGGTGCGGAGGGCGCGGCATTCGGCTACCTCGGCCACAATCTGCCTCAGGAACGGCTGACGGTCGCGGTCGGATCTGTGGCGCAATCGCGCGCCGCGCTCACCGCCACCGTCGATTACGTGAAGCAGCGCAAGGCATTCGGCACGCCGGTCGCCTCGTTCCAGAATACGAAGTTCGAACTGGCGGCCATGTCCGCCGAGATCGAGGCGGCCCAGACCATGCTGGACCGGGCGGTGGCCGACCTGGTCGACGGGGAACTGTCCGGGGCCGACGCCGCGCGCGTGAAGCTGTTCTGCACCGAGATGCAGGCCCGGGTGGTCGATCGCTGCCTGCAGCTGTTCGGTGGCTACGGCTACATGATGGAATATCCGATCGCGCGGCTCTACACCGATGCCCGGGTGGCCCGCATCTACGCCGGAACCAGTGAGGTGATGAAGACGATCATCGCCAAATCACTGGCGTTGTAAGCGCTTTCGGCGCACGAACACCCGGCCGCGATGCGGCGGCGGCCGGGTGCTGTGACGGCGTCAGTCCCCTTCGGGGGTATCGGTGTAGCGCTGCAGATAGAGCTGTTCGCCCAGCGTGCTCAGCAGTTCGAGCTCGGTTTCGAGGTAGTCGACGTGACTTTCCTCGTCCTCGAGGATCGACTCGAAGATGCGGGCGGAGATGACGTCACCGCGCGAGCGCATCAGCTCGATACCGCCGCGCAGCCGGGTCACGGCCTCCATCTCGATCTCGAGGTCGGCGCGCAGCTGTTCCGGGACGGTCTGGCCGATCCGCAGCGGGTTGAGCTTCTGGTAGTTCGGCAGACCTTCGAGGAACAGGATCCGATCGGTGAGGACTTCGGCGTGCTTCATCTCATCGAACGATTCGTGGCGCGTGTGCTTGGCCAGCTTGGGGTAGCCCCAGTTCTCCTGCATCTTGGCGTGCAGGAAGTACTGATTGATCGCCGTGAGTTCGGCCGTCAACTGCTCGTTGAGCAGCGCGATGATTTCCTTGTCGCCTTCCATGATGTGTGATCGTGGCACAGATCACAGATCAGGGGAATGAGCGGGGTGCGTGTCGGTTCAGGCAGCGGTCGACTCCGCCGGTGCGTCGGTGCGCGCCCGGCCTATCGCCTCGGCCAATCGGGCGGTGCACGAGCCGCAACCCGGCTTCCAGCCACAGGCCTTCTTGACTTGTCTGGTCGAACAGGCGCCGGCGGCGACGCAGGTGTGCACGTCCGCTTCGGAGACGGCATTGCAGATGCAGATGTACACGGTCGGCCTCGGATGCTCTGACGACAATTGCAGGGTCTTTTCGAGAGGTAAGCCTCGCCTAAACAGGTAACCCTTGCCTAAGGTAGCACCCGGGTAGCGGGGGTTGTCAATGGGTCGGCGCGCGCGTCGCGGCCATGCTCCGGGCCGGGGACGTGCTTACCGCGCGACCGGCTGCTCTCGCTGCGCCCTCGGCTGCCGGAAGGTCCTGCGATAGGCGATCGGCGCGACGCCGAGCTGAGTGCGCAGGTGGTGGCGCAGCGAGGCGGCGGTGCCCATACCGGCGGCCCGCGCGACCTCGTCGACGGTGAGTGCCGTGGTCTCCAGGAGATGGCGCGCGTGGCGCATCCGCTGGTGCAGGATCCAGGCGCCGGGTGCCGTGCCGGTCTCGGCCTTGAAGCGGCGGGTGAACGTGCGCACGCTCATCCGGGCGTGTGCGGCGAGGGTGGTGAGGTCCAGATCGTCGCTCAGTCGCGCGAGCGCCCATTCCCGGGTGGCGGCGGTGCTTTCCGCGCCCGGATCGGGGACCTGCTGTTCGATGAACTGAGACTGCCCGCCTTCACGCCACGGCGGCACCACGCAGTGGCGGGCGGCCCGGTTCGCGGCCGCGCTGCCGTGGTCGGAGCGGACCAGATGCAGGCACAGATCCACCCCGGCCGCCAGACCCGCTGCGGTGCAGACATTTCCGTCCTCGACGAACAGCAGATCCTCGTCGAGCCGCACGGCGGGAAACAGGGTGCGAAAGTCCGCCGCGTATTTCCAGTGGGTGGTGGCACGGCGGCCGTCGAGGATGCCCGCCGCGCCCAGCACGAACGCGCCGGTGCAGATCGAGACGATGCGCGCATCGGACCGGATCGATGCCAGCGCATCCGTCACCGCGGGCGGCAGGACGCCGTCGCGGCGCGGGCCCGGCATGGTCGTACCCGGCACGATCACGGTGTCGGCGTGGGCCAGCAGGTCGGCGCCGTACGCCGGCGTGACGGCGTAGCCGTTGGTGGACGGGATCGGGGACCGGTCCAGCCCGCAGATCCGCACGTCGTAGAGCGAGGAGCCGTCATCGTCGGTCGCTGCGCCCAGCACGGTCGGCGGAATCGTCATATCGAAGCCGACGATGGGCGCCAGGGCCAGGACTGCCACCAGATGTGGATCGGGCACGGTCGTCTCCTCGTCGCGGCGCAGGTATGGCTGAATCTTTACGCATTATGGCATTCAGGCCACTCGTCGGCGACCGCGCGATTCGGCACGCTCACTCGGTGACCGAAATTCGCCTCACCGACCACATCCCTTCGCGGCCACCGGAGCAGCCCACGCCCCGATTCGCGCGTCGTCCGCATCCGGCGTGGATTGTCGCCGCCGTCGGCTTCGTCGCCCTGCTGGGCGCGGCGGCGTTCCGCTCGGTGCCCAGCGTGCTGATGGATCCGCTGCACGAGGAATTCGGCTGGTCGCACGGCACCATCGGCGCCGCGGTCTCGGTGAATATGCTGCTGTACGGGGTGATTTCGCCGTTCGCGGCCGCGCTGATGGACCGGTTCGGCATTCGGCTGGTGGTGGCGTGTGCGTTGCTCCTCGTCGCCGCGGGCAGCGGGCTCACGGTCTTCATGACCCAGCCGTGGCAGTTGATGGCGACGTGGGGGCTGCTGGTCGGCGTCGGCGTGGGATCGATGTCGATGCCTTTCGTGGCCACCATCACCGGACGCTGGTTCGTCCGGCACCGCGGCCTGGTCACCGGTGTGCTCACCGCGGCCGGCGCCACCGGACAGCTGGTGTTCCTGCCGCTCGTCTCGATGCTGGCCCGCGACCACGGCTGGCGGGCCCCGGCGCTGGTCGTCGCCGCGACCGCCCTGGCCGTGGTGCCGCTGGTGGTGCTGTTCATCCGTGACTTCCCCGGCGATATCGGACGTACCGCCTACGGCGCCGGCCCCGGCAGCGACGTGGGCCTGCGCACCGTGGCGGCCGGCGGGGCCGCGCGGGCGCTGATCGTCCTGGCCGCGATCGTGCGCCGGCCCGTATTCTGGCTGCTGGCAGGGGGTTTCGCGATCTGTGGCGCCTCCACCAATGGATTGATCGGCACCCATTTCGTCAGTGCCGCACACGATCACGGCATGCCGCCCACCACCGCGGCCGGACTGCTGGCCACCGTCGGCATCTTCGACGTCGCGGGAACGATCGCCTCGGGCTGGCTCACCGACCGCATCGGCTCGCGGTACCTGCTGACGATGTACTACGCGCTGCGCGGCCTGTCGTTGCTGATTCTGCCGATGCTGTTCGCTCCCGATGTGCGGCCGAGCATGTGGGTGTTCGTCATCTTCTACGGTCTGGACTGGATCGCGACGGTGCCGCCGACGGTCGCGCTGTGCCGCGAACACTTCGGCGCCGACGGGCCGATCGCCTTCGGCTGGGTGTTCGCCTCACATCAGATCGGCGCCGCGATCGCCGCTTCCGGGGCCGGCGTCATCCGCGACGTGCAGGGCAGCTACCAGCCGGCCTGGTTCATCGCCGGAGGTCTGTGCGCGGTGGCGGCGGTGATGTCGCTGAGCATTCGCCAACCGCGTCCGCGAGAGGCGCTGGCGCAGTAGAGTTTCAATCCCGGCTCCACCGTTCCCGATGAGGGAGGTCGTGCAGTGCCCGTGGTTTCCGTGCCGTTCCGGCCCCGGCTGATCGCCGGGGCGTTGGCCGGCGTCGCAGTTCTGTTCGTCGCCTGCGGGTGCGGATCGTCGTCGAAACCGGCGCCCGCGAGCACCTCGTCCGCCGCGGCGACCACCTCGCCGGCCCCCGCCGTCCATCCGCTCGACGAGCCCACGCTGCGCGGCATCGTCGAGTCGGTGGCGCGTCCGGCGTCGGTGCCGGGCGTCGTGGCGTTCGTCCGCACCGCCGCCGGCGACGTCGGCACCTCCTACGGCACCCGCACCTTCGGCGGCGGCCCGGCGGTCACCGCGGCCGACCACGTGCGCATCGGATCGCTCACCAAGACCTGGACCGGCACGGTAATCCTGCAACAGGTGCAGGAACACAAGCTGGCCCTCGACGATCCGGTCTCGAAGTACCGCACCGATGTGCCCGGCGGCGCGGCCATCACCATCGCCCAGCTGCTCGACATGCGCAGTGGCCTCTACAACTACAGCGAGACCCGGGAACTCGCCGAGGCCATGGACGCCGATCCGGGCCGGGTGTGGCAACCCGACGAACTGCTCGCCATGGCATTCGCGCACCCGCCGTATTTCCCGCCGGGACAGGGCTATCACTACTCGAATACCAACACGATCCTGCTGGGGCTGATCGCCGAGCAGCTGGACGGCAAACCGCTCGAGCAGATCATGCGGGATCGGCTGTTCGGACCGCTCGGGCTGGCCCAGAGCTCGTTCCCGGCGCGCACGTCCGCGGCCATACCCGACCCGCATCCGCAGGGCTACATGTACGGCACCAACGTCTTGACCATGGGATCTCCACCGGCGTTGCCGCCCGAGATGCAGGCCGAGGCCAAGGCGGGCCGGCTGCTGCCCGGTGATCGGACCGCGGACAATCCCTCCTGGGGCTGGGCCGCGGGTGCCGGAATCTCCACGGTCGGGGACCTGGCGACCTGGGCCGAGGCGCTCACCGACGGCAAGGTCCTCGACGCCGACATGCAGGGCCGGCGCATGAGCAGCCTGCAGGCGACCGATCCGGCCAACCCGCCGGAGGCGCCGCAGTACGGTCTCGCCATCGCGAAATTCGGAGCGCTGTACGGACATACGGGCGAGCTGCCCGGCTTCAACACCTTCGCCGGATCCGATCCGGCGCACAAGGTGACCGTGGTGGTGTGGGCGAACCTGGAACCCACGGCGGACGGCAGCGCGGCCGCCACCGAGATCGCCAAGCACATCATCGAGCACCTCTACGGAACGGGCGCCGCGACGACCACCACCGCACCCGCCACGACGCCCCCGGCCACCGCCACGACGGCCGCCACGGCCCCGGGCAGGCAGGCCCCGCTGTCGCCGACCGCCACGCCCGCACCCGGCCGGTGAGTCGTCGAAACGAATGCAGCAACGTTTCGGCATCCGATACTCGGATGCGTACCGGCCCGTGCCGATGTCCAGTAGCGTCGATGTGGTTACGAATTGGCTAACGATACGGCCGGTATCCGGCACGGCCCGTGCACCCGTCGCGCAGTTCGGGCAACGAAGGAGGATCGAAGTGCTGCACACCGACATCCCGACCCGCCGCGAGATCGAAACCCTCGCCGAATGGACCGGCCCCTGGTCGGTGTCGATCTACCTGCCGACCGAAGCCGCCACCGCGAATCCGGAGGCGAACCGGATCGCGTTCGGCAATCAGGTCCGGGAGGCGGTCGAGCTGGTCACCGATGCCGACAGCCGCGCGGCTATCGCCGAACAGCTCGACGATCTGGCCGAGGACGTAGATTTCTGGCGCTTCCAGTCGCACACCCTGGTCGTGCACGTATCCCCGCAGCGCATGTGGACCTTCCGGATCCCGAACCGTCTGGGTGCGGCGGTCACCGTCTCCGACCGGTTCCTGCTCAAGCCGTTGCTACGAGCTGTCACATTCCCGCAGTCCGCATTCGTCCTGGCGCTGGCCGAGGGGTCGGCGCGGCTGGTCGAGGTGACTCCGGACCGACCGGCCGAGGATGTCCGGGTTCCCGAAATGCCTACCGGCGCCGTCGATTTCGCGGGCGAGCCCATGGACGATCGCGCGCCCAAGCGGCGGTTGACCGACAGCGAGAGGAAGAAGGTGCTGGCCCGGCAGTACGCGCGTGCCGTCGACCGGGCGCTGCGTGACATTCTCTCCGGGCGCGACACCCCGCTCATCCTGGCGGCGGCGGAGCCGATCGACGCGATCTACCGCTCGGTCGCCACCTACGCGGAACTGCTCGACGACGGAATTCCCGGCAACCCGGAACACCTGTCGGATCAGGACCTGGCCGACAAGGCCCGCCACATCCTCGACGGCCACTACGCGGCGCAACTCGCCGATCTGCGTCAGCTGTTCGACAAGCGCCGGAGCGAGGCCCGGGCCACCGCCGACCTCGCCGACATCGCCCGCGCGGCCACTTTCGGCATCGTGCAGACGCTGCTGGTCGATATCGACACCGCAGTGCCCGGCACGGTCGCCCCGGACACCGGCGCGATCGAATTCGGTCCCCCCTCCGAGACCGAGATACCGGGGATCCTCGACGAGATTGCCCGCCGCGCACTGCTTTCGGGCGCGCGGGTGCTGGCGGTGCGCAAGGCCGATATCCCGGACGAGGCGTCGGCCGCCGCCATCCTCCGCTATTCGATGTGACCGAATCCCCTGCCCGGCAACATCTTTCGTGATGAGCATCGGCTGCCGGGGTAGCGGTGGTGGCGTCGTCGCCGTAGGTGGGCCGTCCACTCACCGCTCGTGTGCGGGCCTAGCCGTCGGTCGCGGTCGCCGTCGCGGCGAGGGCGTCGATGGCCGTGATCAGGTGGCGGCGGCTGTCGGCGGCGAGGGTCAGGAGCTTCTCGTCGCCGAGTGCGCGGGCCCAGATCGTCGGGTCGAGGGCCTCGACGACGACGGTGTCGCAGCGCTCCCGGACGACCACCGGATGCGGCACGATCATGTCGGCCCGGTCGTCGCCGGCGAGTTCGGCCGCGAGCAGATTGCGGCGGCAGATCTCCAGGATGGTGTGGTGGGCCAGGCGCCTGGTGCGGCCGTCGTAACGCGCCGTGTTCAGGTCCACCTCGGCGAGGATGGTGAAACCGTTGGACCGCAACGCGTTCCGGGTCCGATCCAGGGCGGTGTCGAAGTCGGAGAGCACCCGGGTGACGATCGTCGGCGA
Organism: Nocardia sp. AB354; assembly: GCF_049538315.1. Taxonomy (NCBI): domain Bacteria; kingdom Bacillati; phylum Actinomycetota; class Actinomycetes; order Mycobacteriales; family Nocardiaceae; genus Nocardia; species Nocardia sp. AB354. The sequence goes on from NZ_JBMVFU010000010.1 coordinate 140,021, forward strand.
GGGGGCCACGGGCAACCGGATCTCGGTGACGAGTTGACGCGGGTCGCTCACCTCGTCGGGACCGACGAGATAGACCTCGGTCGGCGGGCCCGTGACCCGATAGGCGTTGCGATCCACCCATTCGGCCAGGCTGCGGTAGGCGGCGCCGAGATCGCGGTAGCCGCCGTGGTGGCAGGCGCGCGCCACCGTCGTCCCGGGTGTGACGAGCACTTCCGCACCCGAGGCCAGACTCAGTTCGGCGGCGGGCTCGACCGGCACGCGAAAGTCGACGCTCGTCGCGATCGCCGATCGTTCGGTGTCGGTGTAGGTGATCGCGGTCGGGCCGCTGGCGGTGAGGCCGGATCGTGCGACGGTCGCGAACAATTCGCGCATACCCGCGGTGATGTCCTCGCCGGGCCGATCGGCCCGGATCGCGCGAGGTAGTCGCAACAGGGCTTGTGGCGGCACTTCGCACACGTCCACCCGGTAGTCCATGGCGTCCTCTTTCTCGGTGTCTGTCTCGACAATGCCCGCGGCCACGCGCGTGCGCGAGGGACCAAGGACCTGTCCTGGCGGGACGTCCGCGCCGATTTCGCCCAGGTGGACGACCGCGGACGAAGTCGGCCTGCGGTGGCGACTTTCGGCCCTAGATCGACGGTCGGCGTGGCCGGACGATCGGAACAGGTCCGGCAGCAGGAGGCGGCGATGAGCAGTGACAACGGGACCGAGCGGACGATCGTCGCGGCGGTCGACGGATCCGGTACGGCGCTGCAGGCGGTGCGGTGGGCGGCGGCCGAAGCGGGCGTGCGCCGCTGGGGTTTGCGGATCCTGCTCTCCTCGGCCTCGGCGCCGCGGACCGGACTCAGCGCGATGGAGATCGTCGGCGGCCGGGAGTGGTTGTACTGGAACGGCGAAGGCGTGCTGTCGGAGGCCGCGGCGATGGCCCGGCATGTGGCCGACGGCGTGGACGTCACGACCGAACTGACCGCGGATCCGGTGATCGACACGCTCGTGGAGCGCTCGGCGAGCACGCCGATGATCGTGGTCGGCAGCCACGGCCGGGGCGCGGTCCGGCGCGCGCTGCTGGGTTCGGTCAGTTCGGCGGTGACGCGACAGGCTCGGTGCCCGGTCGCGGTCGTCCACCGCGAAAGCCTGTTCACCGTGGGCGAGGACGCGCGACCGGTGGTGGTCGGCGTCGACGAGGAGGGGACCGCGGTCGGCTGCGCGTTCGAGGAGGCGGCGCTGCGTGGGGTCGCTCTGGAGGCCGTCCGGTGCTGCGACGACGAGGTCGGGGGTTTCGTCCTGGACGGAGAACTTCAGCAGTTCCGCGCGGACGAGACGCGGGCGCTGAACCGGCAGTTGGATCCATGGCACCGCAAGTATCCGGACGTCCCGCTGGAAACCGAGGTGATGTTCGGCGGGCCCGCGCAGGTCCTGCTGGAACGAGCGCGTGACGCGCAACTGCTGGTGGTGGGCCGGCACCGCTGGACCGGCCTGGTCGGAACCGCGATGCGGTCCACCCGCGCGGCGGTCCTGCATCGCGCCCACTGCCCGACGCTCGTGGTGCCCGAGCACGTGGAGCCGGAGTAGATCCTCGGCCGCTGCGCTGCACCGACACCGAATCAGCTGGGTGACAGCAACATTCGGATCCGGTGACGCCGGTTCGCGCGATGCGTCCGAGGCGGCGTCGCGTCGATCGGCGAGCGCACCCCCCGGACGCTGAAGCGCGACGCTCGCCGCTGTACCCGGCGACCGGACCGCGGCGGGTGGGCCGGCGTCGGTGCCGGCGTGCGGAAGAACCACCGCTTGGCGGCCTCGGCGAGAACCAGATAGACCAGCACCGTCGCGGCCAACGCGGCGAAGAACGCGGCGGGCAGCGGGGTGAGGCCGAGATCGGGCGCCACCGGCGTGTACGGCAGCACCACACCCACACCGACCGCGGCGAGCACGGCGAGAAGCAGCGGAATACTCGGCCGGCTGCGGTAGCTGGGACTGCGGCGGGTGCGAATCACGAACAACACCAGCGTCTGCGTGCACAGCGATTCGACGAACCAGCCGGTGTGGAACAGCTCCGCGCCGGCATGGAACACACCGAGCATCAGCGCGAAGGTCGCGAAGTCGAACACCGAACTGATCGGGCCGAAGACGAGCATGAAACGCCGGATCAGGCCGATATCCCAGCGTGCCGGGCGGGCGAGTTGTTCCGGGTCGACCGTATCGGTCGGGATGGCGAGCTGGCTGGTGTCGTACAGCAGATTGTTGAGCAGGATCTGTCCCGGCAGCATCGGCAGGAACGGCAGGAACGCCGAGGCGCCGGCCGCGCTGAACATATTGCCGAAATTGCTGGACGTGCCCATCAGCACGTATTTCATGGTGTTGGCGAAGATCCGGCGCCCCGCCATGACGCCGTCGGCGAGGACCTGCAGATCCTTTTCCAGCAGCACGATATCCGCGGCATCCTTGGCGATATCGGTCGCCGAGTCGACGGAGACGCCGACGTCGGCGACATGCAGGGCGAGCGCATCGTTGACCCCGTCGCCGAGGAAGGCGACATCGCGTCCGGCATGTCGTTGCAGGCGGACGATCCGCGCCTTCTGTTCGGGGTCGACGCGGGCGAATATTGTTGTGGTGTGCAATAATTCGGTCAACGCGTCGTCGTCGAGACGATCGAGGTCCGTGCCGGTCAGCGGCCTGCCGGGGTCCAGGCCGAGGTCGGCGCACACCCGGACCGCGACCGCGGGATTGTCGCCGGTGACCACCTTCACGGTGATGCCCAGGCCGGCCAGACGCCGCAACGCGTCGCGCGCACTCGCTTTCGGAGGATCGAGGAAGACCAGGAAGCCGCGCAGTGTCAGCTCGCGCTCGTCGTCGGTGGTGAGGCGATCGGCGCGGACCGCTGTCCGAGTCGCGACGGCGACGATGCGGTGACCGGCCGCGAACTCGGCGTCGAGGGCGGTGCGAGCGGCCTGCGGGACGTCGCGGCAGCGCGCGAGCACGGCCTCCGGGGCGCCCTTGGCGATGATCGTGGGGGTGCGGTCCGGGCCGGCGACGAGAACCGACACCATGCGGCGGTTGTGGTCGAAGGGCAGGACCGCGCGGCGGACGAAACCCGCTGCGGCAGCGTGTTCGGCCGCGCACGCGCTCCACAGTGCCGCGTCCAGCGCATCGGCGCCGGCCTGGCGTCCGTCGTGGACGGTCGCGTCGGTGCAGGCCAGACCGTAGACCACCGGCTCGTCGCCGGGAGAACCGTCGGCCGCCAGCGCGCGCAGATATTCGATGCGCCCTTCGGTGAGGGTGCCGGTCTTGTCGGTGAACAGGACCTCGATATCGCCGAGGTCCTCGATGCAGACCATCCGCTTGACCAGTACCTTGCACCGCGCGAGCTGCCGTGATCCGGCAGCGAGGCTGGTGGATACCACGGCGGGCAGCAATTGGGGTGAGATGCCGACGGCGATCGCCAGCGAGAACAGCAGGGCATCGAGGATCGGGCGGTGCAGGGCCAGGTTGATCGCGAAGATGCCGGCGGTGAGGGCGGCGGCCACCCACACCAGTAGCATCGAGAACTGACGGAGCCCGATCTGAAATTCGGTGTCGGGCTGTCGTTTTCCCAGGCCGAGGGCGATCCGGCCGAACTCCGTCGCGCCTCCGGTGGCGACGACGACCCCGCGCCCGTGGCCCGCGGCGACGACCGTGCCCATCAGGGCGCAGCACGACAGCTCGGCGACGCCCGACTCCGGTGGCACCGGGCCGGTCGATTTCTCGACGCTGTCCGATTCGCCGGTGAGCACCGATTCGTCGCACTGCAGCCCGGTCGCCGACAGCAGCCGCACATCCGCCGGGACCAGCTGCCCGGCCCGCATCTCCACTACATCGCCGGGGACAAGATCGACCACGTCGACCGATGCGGGCCGGCCGTCGCGAATCACCGTGGCGCCGTGGCGGATCCGCTCGTGCAGCGCGTCGGCGGCGCGTTCGGCGCGAAACTCGTTCACCGCCCCCAGCCCGACCGACACCAGCAGGATGACCCCGATGACGACCGCGTCGGAACGTTGACCGACGAAGAACGACACCACCGCCGCGACCCCGAGCAGTAGCAGGAGCGGCGAACGCAACTGCCGCGCGACCACGGCGAGCAGCCGGGCACGATGCGTGCGAACAGCGTTGGGGCCGAGCAGGTGACGTCGGCGCGCGGCTTCCGTGCTCGTCAGGCCGGTGTCGGTAGTGGTCACCGCGGCCAGCACCTGTGCCGGCGTCGAGGTGGCGGCCGATGTCGCCGGCAGCGGGCCGATCGACGGGGCGGCATCGGTCGGGGACGTGGCCGTCGAGACGACCGCTCGCACGGCGGCACGATTCATACCTCGATGGTTGTCGGAGCCACCGGGATTCGCCAGGGACCAAAGACTCTGCCGGATTGCTACGGCGGTCACCGCCGCTGCCGCTCGGCGGCCGGGGACCGGTGGCCGTGCGGATGAGGACTTGTGTACCTTGCCGGGGCCCGCGCACGGGCGGAGGCTGGGGGAGTGCACCCTGACAAACCGGTGGTCGGGCCGGTGATCGACGCGCGTCGCTACGACGCGGTGATCTTCGATATGGACGGCGTGGTCACCGACACGGCCTCCATCCACGCCGCGGCGTGGACGCAGGTGTTCGACGGATTCCTCGCCGCCCGCAAGCCCGGGCCCGGCGAGAACTGCGCCCCGTTCACCGCCTCGGACTACCAGGACTACGTCGACGGCAAGCCGCGGTACGACGGTGTCGCGGATTTCCTTGCCTCCCGGGCGATCTCACTGCCGCGAGGCGAGCCGTCGGATACGGCGGCCGACGCCACGATCTGCGGACTCGGAAACGGCAAGGACGAGGTGTTCCTCGCCAGGATCGCCGAATCGGGCGTACCGGTGTTCGCCACCACGGTGGCCCTGGTGCGCCGCCTGCGCGCCGCCGGGGTGCGGACCGCGGTGTTCTCGGCCAGCCGCAACGCGGCCCAGGTGCTCGACGCCGCGGGGCTGGGGGATCTGTTCGCCGTGCGGGTGGACGGTGTCGTGGCCGAAGAACTCGCGCTGCCGGGCAAACCGGACCCGGCCACCATGGTGCTGGCCACGCAGCGGCTGGGCGCCGAACCCGAGCGGACGGTCGTCGTCGAGGATGCCGAGGCCGGGGTGAGCGCCGGGAGGCGCGGCGGCTTCGGACTGGTAATCGGCATCGAACGCGGCGCGGATCCGGACCGGCTGCTGTGCACCGGAGCCGATGTGGTGGTCGCCGACGCCGACGAGATCCGGGTGCGCAGTGGTTTCCGCCGCCTGTCGGAGATCGCGGACGCGCTGGCGTGGTGGCCCTCGATCGCCGACGCCGTCGAGGACGAGCATGTCGCGGTGCTGCTGGATTTCGACGGCACGATCTCGGAGATCGTGCCCGATCCCGATGCGGCGATCCCGATCGAGGGGGTGCGCGCCACTTTGGCCGCACTGGCCGCGCGGTGTCCGGTCGCCGTGATCAGCGGTCGCGGACTCGAGGATCTGCGCACGCGCGTGGGCGTCGAGGGAATCTGGTACGCCGGTAGCCACGGCTTCGAACTGGTGGCGCCCGACGGCACCGAACACGTGCACGAAGGCGGCCCGAAGGCGGAGCGGGCGCTGGTGCAGGCGGCGGCCGAACTCGCCGAGCGGCTGAGCCGGATTCCCGGAGTGCTGATCGAGCCGAAGCGATTCGCGGTCGCCGTCCATCACCGCAAGGTCGCCGCCGATGCCGTGGCGACGGTGGTGGCCACCGTGCACGACATCGCCCGCGGGCAGGGATTGCGCGTGACCGCGGGCCGCAAGGTCACCGAACTGCGTCCGGATGTGGACTGGGACAAGGGCCGAGCCCTGCACTGGGTCCTGGATCTGGTGGGCCGGCCGGTGATGCCGGTGTACCTCGGTGACGATCTCACCGACGAGGACGCGTTCGACGCGATCCAGGTCACCGGCATGCCGCTCGTGGTCCGCCACGACGATACCGGCGACCGGCGCACCGCGGCGCGGTTCGCCCTCGACAGTCCCGCGCGCGCCGGCGAATTCCTGGAGCGGATCGCCGAATTGCTCACCGGGGAGAGCGACTGGGCGGTGGGACGGTCGTGGCTGCTCACCTACGACGGCTACGAGCCCGATGCCGAGCGGCTGCGCGAAGCGCTGTGCGCGGTGGGCAACGGCTACCTCGTCACCCGCGCGGCCGCACCGGAGACGCGTGCCGGAGCCCACCACTATCCCGGCACCTATGTCGCGGGAATCTACAACCGGCTCGGCGACGATATCGCCGGGCGGCACGTCGAGAACGAGAGCCTGGTAAATCTGCCGAACTGGCTTCCGTTGACCTGGCGCGTCGCCGACGAGGAATGGTTCGATGTCGATGGTGTCGAATTGCTGGACTACACACAGCAATTCGATATGCGCCAGGGGCTGCTCACCCGCCGGCTGCGCTGTCGCGACACCGCGGGCCGGATCACCGCGGTGGTTCAGCAGCGTTTCGCGTCGATGGACTCCCCGCACACGTGTGCGATGCGAACCACCCTGACGCCGGAGAACTGGAGCGGGCCGCTCACGGTCCGCTCGTCGATCGACACCTCGGTTCGCAACACCGGAGTCGACCGGTACCGCGAGCTGTCCGGAACGCATCTGAGCGAACTGCGAATCGACACCCCGGACGCCCACACCGTCTGCGCGCTGATGCGGACCACACAGTCACTGGTCACCGTAGCGGTGGCCACCCGGACCACCGTGACCTCGGAGGCGCAGGAGACGGCCGGCTCCGCACTCGCCGACGGCGTGGCCGGCCACGATTTCGTCGTGCCCGCCGAATCCGGTCGCGACATCGTCGTCGACAAGACGGCAGCGGTGTTCACCGGCCGCGACCGCGCCATCTCCGCACCCGACGAGGCCGCCGTGCGCCTGCTCGACGAGGCGCCGGCCTACGACGCGCTCTGCACCGCGCACGCCGATGCCTGGGAGCATGTGTGGCGGCGCCTGCGCATCGATCTGGATGCCAGTGAGGAATCGGTGCGAGCGCTGCGACTGCATGTCCTGCAGGTGGCGCAGACGCTGTCGCGCCACACCGCCGACCTCGATGCCGGGGTGCCGGCGCGGGGCCTGCACGGCGAGGCCTACCGCGGTCACGTGTTCTGGGACGAGCTGTTCGTCCTGCCGGTGGTGAGCCTGCGCGACCCGGCGCTGACGCGAGAACTGTTGCGGTACCGCTATCGCCGGCTGCCGCAGGCGCGTGCCGCGGCCCGCGCCCAGGGCTGTCGCGGCGCCCTCTTTCCGTGGCAATCCGGCAGTGACGGCCGGGAGGAGAGTCAGCGCCTGCACCTGAATCCTCGTTCGGGACATTGGAATACGGATGCCAGTGCTCGCGCGCAGCATGCCGGTCCGGCGGTGGCCTACAACGTGTGGCACTACTATCAGGCGACCGGAGACCGGGCGTTCCTCGCCGAGTTCGGCGCAGAACTGCTGGTGGAGATCGCCCGATTCTGGTCCGACCGCGCCACCTACGATCCCGCCGACGACCGGTATCACATCCGCGGCGTCATCGGACCCGACGAATTTCATTCCGGCTATCCCGGGCGGCCCTATCAGGGGATCGACGACAACGCCTACACCAATGTCATGGCGGTGTGGGTCATCCGGCGCGCGCTGGACGCGGTCGAACTGCTGCCGCCGCGCGTGCGGTCGGAATTGCTGGACCGCCTCGCGGTGCCGGCCGTCGAATCGGAGCGCTGGGCCGAGGTCGCCGATCGGATGTTCGTACCGTTCCACGACGGGGTGATCAGCCAGTTCGCCGGCTACGACCGGCTGGCGGAACTGGACTGGGACGACTACCGGCGCCGCTACGGCGATACGAGCCGGCTCGACCGCATCCTCGAGGCCGAAGGTGACGATGTCGACCGGTATCGGGTGGCGAAACAGGCCGACGTCCTGATGCTGTTCTATCTGTTCTCCGCCGACGAGCTGGGGCGGTTGTTCGCCGGGCTCGGTTACGATTTCGGCGGTGCGGACATCCCGCGCACCGTCGACTACTACCTGGCCCGCACCTCGCACGGGTCGACGCTGAGTGCCGTCGTCCACGCCTGGGTGCTGGCCCGGGCGAACCGGGACCGCGCGATGGAATTCTTCGCCAGCGTCCTGGAATCCGATATCGCCGATATTCAGGGCGGCACCACGGCCGAGGGCATTCATCTGGGCGCCATGGCGGGCAGTATCGATCTGGTGCAGCGCTGCTTCACCGGACTGGAGACCCGTGACGACCGCCTGATCTTCGCCCCGTCGTGGCCGCCGGAACTGGGCACGCTGACCTTCGCGATCATCTACCACGGCCATCGCCTGACCGTACGCATCGACGCCCGGCGGATCGAGATCAGCTCCGATACGGACGGGGCGCGTTCGATCACGGTCGAATGTCGCGGCCGCACCGTCGTGCTGGCGACCGGCGAGAGTGTCACGCTGCCGGCGACGGACGAACACTGACAGCGCGAACACTGATAGCGCGAACACCGGCAGCGCGAACACCGACAGCATGGGAGCGCCGGACCGTCCGGGCGGAGGTTCGGCGCGTCGTGTTTCGAATTACGCTGCGGTCGAACGGAATTCGGTGACCCGCCACCATTCCCCGCCGCCTGCGATGTGACCGGTGGCCGCCACCGGCAGATCGCGGCGACGCAGGCCGGGCAGCACTCGATAATCGATCGAGCCCGGGACACTGACCAGGGCGAGCACCCGCCACAGCGCGCGGGCGTAGGCGTCGGCGGACGCCGCCCCGTCCCATTCGTAGAGCCCCCGGTACACGCCGCGTTGATCGTGCGCCAGCCACAATTTGCTGATCATGCCCGGGAATCCGGCGAAGAGCACGGTGTTGAGGATGCTCTCGTGACGGAACCACGCATGCCCGCGTCCGCGCACGCCTCGCAGCTCGAAACGCACCAGCAGCACACACGGTTCGGGCGAGGGGATTCGATCGATCACGGTTTCCTGGTAGACGTAGGCCGACGTTCCGTCGCCGAAACTCAGCCACGTCCCGACGTTGCGGGCCGGGCAGTGGATGCGGTGGCGTGCCAGCAGCCCGACGGTCGTGATCATGCACCGGCCGACCGCGAGGAAGGCCGGCGCGATCGGCAGTGGCGTCGGTGTGCCGGTGGTGGTCACGGTGTTTTGCTCCCGATGCGGGCGGGTTCGGCGACGGGGTGCGCTTCGGCACGTTCCTTGATGCCGCGCAACATCTTCTGCTCCATCACCAGACTGCCCGGTTCGAGGAAGAACGTGTCGAACAGTCGCAGCGCGGTCGAGGCGCCGGGCGTCGCGATCCGATTGCGGCTGACCAGGCGGGTGCCCTCCGGGCGCGGATACAGCCCGAATTCCCAGATCCAGTTCCCGTCGTCGGTGCGGAAGACGAGCGTTCGCTCGGGCTCGAGCATCGCCACCCGGGACGGGGTGTTGTCGGAATTCGCCGTGACGACGTCACCGACGGCGAGGTCCTGGAACTGCGGCAGGATCGACCGGGCGCTGTGCACGTCGACACCCAGGAGCCGGTCGATCCAGTCGTAGCTGTAGATTCCGCCGCGTCCCGGCCCGAACTGCACGAGCCAGGGCCAGACCGCGGACGGATCGGCCTCGATCGTGATCGCCCGGGTCGAGAGCATGTCGGGAAGCAGGAGCAGGTCGTCGCCGGGCATGCGGCGGCGCACCTCCTCCTCGGTCGCGCCCCAGCTCAGACACCACCGGCGGGCGAAGAGCCGGTAGCCGGTGGCCAGCCCGCCCAGAAACGATGCGACGCCGACCGCGGCCGCGGCACCGCGACGGGCCGCCGAATGGTCAGTCCTTGTCATGCGCCTGCTTCTCCTCGGGCGAACGCACGACCATGACGGGGCATTTCGCATGCTGGACAAGAGAATTCGACACCGAACCCAGCAGCAGCCCGCGGAAGCTGCCGCGGCCGTGGCTGCCGACCACGATGAGCTGCGCGGATTCGCTCCACCGCTGCAGATGGGCAGCGGGCTCGGCCATGCTGATGTGCCGGCGCACCGAGACGTCCGGATACTTCTCCTGCCAGCCGGCCAGTCGTTCGGCGAGGATCGCTTCCTCGTTGACCTCGATATCCGACATCGGGAACCAGGTGTACGGGTCGCCGACGAACGAGCCGAAGGTCAGATCGCTCCACGCGTGCACGGCGACCAGTTCGGCGCCGCGCTCGGCGGCTTCCTCGAACGCCGCCGCCACCGCGCCCTCGCTGAGCGGGCTGCCGTCGACGCCGACGACCACCGGGCCGGTCTCGCGTGGCCGTGACTGCTGCTCGGACTCGGTGCGTACCACCACGACCGGGCCCTCGGCGTGGCTGGTGACCGACAGCAGAATCGAACCGATGTGGGTGCCGAAACCGCCGGCGCCCTGTGCGCCCAGGGCTACCAGATAACCGGTGGCGCTGTGCCGCAACAGCATTCGCGCCGGATGCTCGGAGGAGACCTCTGTGCTGACCTGGACCTCGGGCAGGGTGTCGCGGACGGCGAGCGCCTCGCGGGCGACCAGGGCTGCGCCGTGGGCGCGCAGGCGTTCCAGCACCGCCGGCTCGGAAATGTCGTAGTTGTTGAAAACCCGGCTCGCGCTCGGCAGGTCGAGTCCGTAGGCGATGCGCAGGTCACGTCCTCGGTCGCGGGCGACCTCGGCCGCCCACAGCAGCGCGGTGCGGGCACCGGCCGACCCGTCGACACCGACCACGATCGGCGCGGAGACGAGGTGGTGCGCGTCGTCCGCATACTGAGAGCTCATCGGTATTTCCTTTCACCCTGATCGATCCGCCGCGCGCATATGCCGGTCATGATTCGATCTCCTCGGTTTTGATATGCAGTCCCAGCCCGGCGACGACGATGCCGAGGACGAGATACAGCGGCTGCGCCCAGTCCAGCGTGCGGAGCGCGGTCATCTCGGCGAGCAACCAGCAGATCAGCAGTAGGCCGCTGATCACCGCGGCCGTGGCGACGCGCCGAGCACCGGTGAGGGCGCCGCCCGCGGTGACCGCCATCGGTATCCCGACGACGAGCGCGAAGGCCACCGCGCCGGCGGCTACGCCGTGCCCGGCCGGAGTGCTGTCCAGCGGCGCGCTCGGATGCAGGCCGATGCCCAGCGCGACCGCGAGCGCGAAGACACTCGCCGCGACCGCACCCGCGGACGCGGCCAGCAACATGTGCCAGCGTCCGACGCCGTCGCCGAGAGTGATTCCTGCCATACCCCGACCTTTCCCGACGCCGGGGAAGGGCCGCCAGGGCCTTTGGTCCCGCACTGCCGCCCCGAGGGTCCACCGGAGCCGGCCGATGTGGCGACCACCCGCCGCTCACGGCGCCGGATCCGATCGGCGCGACGACTGCCCGGCGGTCACGACTGTCCGAAGACTCGGCGTTCCGGTGACTTTCGGCCGTGCCCCGCCCACCGCCCGGGGCGCGATGCTGAGTGCGACAACGCACCAGTGAAAGGGGCGACAGACAATGGGCACGTTCAGTGGTCGCAGTGCGATCGTCACCGGGGGCGCACGGGGCATCGGTGCCGCCGTGGCGGCCGAGCTCGCCAAGGAGGGGCTCGGCGTGGTGATCGCCGATCTCCTCGAACGCGACGGCACCGCCACAGCGACGGCCTTGGGCGCCGGCGCGATCTTCCGCCGCCTCGACGTCGCCGACGAGGATGCCTGGCAGCGGGTGATCGCCGACGCCGAAGCCACGTTCGGCCCGCTGGCCGTCCTGGTGAACAACGCCGGCATCGTCGATTTCGGCGGCGTGGACACCGAGCCACCCACGATGTTCCGCCACGTCCTGGATGTGAACCTGTACGGCTCGTGGCTCGGCATGCACCTGGCCGGTCCGCGCCTGCGCGCGGCCGGCGGCGGAGTGGTGGTCAACATCTCCTCGACCGCCGGCCTGATGGGGTACGCGGGCATCGGCGCCTACGTCGCCAGCAAATGGGGATTGCGCGGACTGACCAAGGCGGCGGCGCTCGAATGGGGACCGTCGAATATCCGGGTCTGCTCGGTGCATCCCGGCCCGATCCGCACCGCGATGACCGCCGGTATGGACGAATCCGTCACGGCCGCACAACCGTTGGCCCGTTTCGGGGAACCCGAAGAAGTCGCCGCCATGGTCCGGTTCATCGTCACCGAGGCGACGTTCTCCACCGGATCGGAATTCGTGGTGGACGGCGGCGCGACGACCGGCCAGGTGCTGGATCTGCCCGCCGCGGTAGGAGACCGATGATCATGACGAGACATCCGGACTACGACACTCTGATGACGGCGGTGGACCTGGCGGTGCGCGCACCGTCGGTGCACAACAGCCAGCCGTGGCTGTGGCGCATCGGGGACGACACCGTCCAGCTGTACGCCGACACCAGCCGGCAGCTGCGGCAGACCGACCCCGACCAGCGCGATCTGATCGTGAGTTGCGGTGCGGCACTGCATCATCTGCGGGTCGCGGCCGCGGCGCTGGGCTGGGCGACGGTGGTGCACCGATTGCCGAACCCGGCGGTGCCGGAACACCTGGCGGCCGTGGAATTCCGGCCCGCCCCCGCGACGGCCGAAGCGGTCGGCCTTTCCCGTGCGATCCCGCTGCGCCACAGCGACCGCCGCCACTACACCTCCTGGGAGGTGCCCGACATTCACATCGGCTCCTTGACGGCCGCCGCGGCGGCGAACGGCGTGCTGGTCCGCGATGTGGTCGCCGACGGCGAGCGGGTGCGGCTGCTGCACGCCTTCGAACGTGCCGCCGCCGCACACAACGCCGACGCCGCCTACCGCGCCGAATTGGCGCGCTGGAGCGGACATCACGCGGCACCCGACGGTGTTCCGGCCCGCAGTGCGGTCGCCGCGACCGACGCCTCGGCCCGGCCGTTCGCCGATCCCCGGCTGCCGGAGGCGGTGGTTCGCGATATCGCCGACGCCGATCACATGCTCATGCTCTACACCGCCGGCGACGACACGGTGAGCCGGCTGCGCGCGGGGGAGGCGACCAGCGCAATCCTGCTGGCCGCGACCACATTCGGGCTGGCAACCTGCCCGCTGAGCGAACCGCTCGAAATCCCGGAGGTGCGCGCGGAACTGCGCACCGACCTCCTCGACGACAGCGGATATCCGCAGATGATCATCCGAACCGGCTGGGCCGCAACCAGTTCCCCGCTGTCACCGACACCACGACGACCGCTCGACGACGTCGTGACCCGGCTGTGAGGAGATGACCGACATGACGCGGTATCCGTCGTTGGCACTGCGCGCGTGGCGCACGGGTCCGTGGGCGGCGAACCGGCTGATGCGGCCGTCGGACCGGATCGAGGCCGTCATCCGGATCCTGGCCGTGGTGGTGGTTCTCGGCGCGGTGCCGGTCTGCGCGGCGATGGGCACCGCCCGCTACACCGATGCCGCCGTACAGATTCGCGACGAGAACGCGGCGAAGACGGCGGTCGCCGCCACGATCGTCGCCGATCCGGTTCGCACGACGGCGACATCGATGGACGTCTCCGCCGATCGATACGAGGCCACGGTTCGGTGGACCCGCGACGGGCATTCCGCCGAAGCCACGACGCCCGTGGCGGCGACCGCGCACCCCGGGCAGCAACTGACCATGTGGCTGGCGCCCGACGGCCGCCCGACCGCAGCACCGCTGCCCGCCGACACCGCCGCGATGCGCGGGGTCGGGCTGGGAATGGCTACATTCGTCGAAATCTGCTTCGCTACAGCGGCACTGGTATGGCTGACGGCCTGGGCCTTCGGTATCCGGCATCGTGCCGGCTGGGCCCGGGAATGGCGAAACATCAGCCGCCCCATCGGAACTCCGTGAACACCCGATCCACAACCACCCGATCCACGAGGAGAACATCATGACCGAGCACCACGCGGTACCGCAGCGGCACACCGATTCGCCGATCGTCGCCGCGGTCGACGGCTCGGCCGTCGGCTACCACGCGGCCGCCTGGGCCGCCGCCGACGCCGCACTGCGCGACTGCCGCCTGCATCTGGTCACGTCGATCTCGGTCGCGGGCGGGCTGGGTCCCGCACCGATCCTCACCGAGGACGATATGAGCTGGCTGCGCGTGGACGCCGAACGGATCCTCGTCGAAGCCGCCCGCATCGCCCGCGCCGCGACACCGGACCGTACGCCGGTGATCACCACCGAGATCACCACCGACGCGATCATCGGCCATCTGATCGCAGAGTCCGATCAGGCGCAGGGGATCGTCGTGGGCAGCCGTGGCCTCGGCGCCATCCGGCGCGGCCTGCTGGGGTCGGTGTCCTCCGCGATCATCCGGCACGCGAATTGCCCGGTGACCGTGGTGCATTCGATCTCGGCGACGGATGCCGTCACGGCGGTGAAGCCGGTTCTCGTCGGCGTCGACGGCACGGCGAACAGTGTGCCGGCGCTCGAACTCGCCTTCGCGGAGGCGTCGCGGCGCAATGTGGGGCTGGTGGTGCTGCACGCGTGGAGCGACCGCAGCAGCGGCCTCGATCCGGCGATCGTCGGCTGGGACGCGATCCGGGAATCCGAGGACGCGGTGCTGGCCGAAACCCTGGCCGGATACTCCGAACGGTATCCGGAAGTGAAGGTGCGTCGCGAAATGGTGCTGGATCGGCCGGTGCGCTCCCTGCTCGATGCGTCGGAGAACGCGCAGCTGGTGGTCGTCGGCAGCCACGGCCGCGGCGGATTCACCGGAATGCTGCTCGGCTCCACCAGCGCGGCACTGGCGCAATCGGTGGAATGCCCCATCACCGTGGTCCGCCAACCGGCCGGACAGACCGCGTAACAGCAGGTTCGGTAGCAGTCGGCGGGGTGGTCAGCTCAACGGAGCCGACCACTCCAGCCGCGTACCCGGCCGCTGCGAGCCCGCCGGGCCGGGCACGGTGCGGAACGTGCCGCCCAGTGAACGCGCGCGCTCGGCGAGATTGGTCAGCCCGCTGGGGGTGATGTTGTCGCCGATACCGCACCCGTCGTCGGTGACGGTGATCGTCAGGTCGTCCCCGACACCGATCACGACCTCCAGCGTCGTGGCGCCGGCGTAGCGGACGGTGTTGCTGACCGCTTCGCGCACAACGGCTTCCGCGTGGTCGGCCAGCTGCGAACTCACCACCGAGAGCGGTCCGGCCACCCGCAGCGAGTTGCGAATCGGGGTGTCGCCGCACTGCTGGCGGATCGCCTCGTCGAGGCGCTGACGCAAGCGCGTGCTGGTGCCGCCGTGCAGATCGAAGATGGAGGTGCGGATCTCCTGGACCACATCCTGCAGACCGTCGATCGCTTCGGTGAGCCGGGCCTTGACCTCGGGAACGCGGGTGCGGGGTACCGCTCCCTGCAGCGACAGCCCGATCGCGAACAACCGCTGGATGACATGATCGTGCAGATCCCGGGCGATCCGGTCGCGGTCGGTGAGCACGTCGAGTTCGCGCAATCGCTGCTGCGTGGCGGCCAGCTGCATGGCCAGCGCCGCCTGATCGGCGAAGGCGGCGGTCAATTCCAGCATCTCGTCGTCGTAGGGCGCGGTGTCCTTCGCGCGGACCGCGATGAGGATCCCCTGCGGGGCGTCGCGAGTGTGCAGCGGGACCAGCAGTACCGGGCCGCCGGTGGGGAACAGCGCGGCGAAGTCGAGGTCGCCCACATCGTCGAAACGCAGCGGCTTACGGTCCGCGAAGGCCGTCCCGATGGTGCCGGTGACATCGAGCGAGTGTCCGGCGTCGGCCCCCTCGCCCGCGGCCTGGTCGACGACCAGTTCGGTGATCTCCTCGGCCGGCACATCCGGGTCGGTCACCGTGGCGAGCAGCACCCACTCCGATCCGGTGAGGACCCGCACGTGGTCGACCAGATGTGCCAGCACCCGGCCGGGCTCGTCGGCGGCGAGGAATTCCGTGGTCAGATCGCGGGTGGCCTCGATCCATGCTTGCCGGTTGCGGGCGGCCTCGTACAGCCGGGCATTCTCGATGGCGATACCCGCGGCGGCGGCGAGTGCCTGCACGATCAGCTCGTCGTCCTCGGTGAATTGCTGCCCGCCGGCCTTCTCGGTGAGATACAGATTGCCGAAGATCTCGTTGCGGATGTGCACCGGAACACCGAGGAACGTGCGCATCGGCGGGTGGTGGGCGGGGAATCCGACCGACGACGGGTGGTGTGCCAGGTTCTCGAGCCGGATCGGTTTGGGCTGGGTGAAGAGCATGCCCAGTACGCCGTGGCCCTCCGGCAGGTCGCCGATGAGCTTGCGGGTCGGTTCGTCGATGCCCTCGTAGATGAACTGCTGCAGGTGTTCGTCGTGGCCGCGGACGCCCAGCGCCCCGTATCGGGCATCGACCAGGTTGATCGCGGCGTGGACGATGGTGCGCAGCGTCTCGGCCAGGTCGAGGCCGGCGGTCACCGACAGCATCGCCTCGACCAGCCCGTCCATCCGGTCGCGGGAGTCCATGATTTCGTCGACGCGGTCGCGCACTTCGGCGAGCAGCTCGCGCAGCCGTAGCTGCGAGAGGGTGTCGCGCACCGAGTAGCTACCGGCTCGCTGATCGTCGGGCATTGTCATCGTCCTGTAATCCACTGTCCGAGTAACGCGAAACATCGGCGTTTACGCTTGCGAAAAGCCTACCGCTCTCCTGTGCGCCGCGACAGATAACGGCAAGTCGGACGGTGGATGCCGCTGCGACGAAGGTCGTTTCGAAGGCCGCCGAAAGGCCCTGGCTTCGACAGACCCGAGGTAGACGGTCGGATAATGAGGATCTGTTACGGCACATCCCGTCGGAAAGGTGTCGCGCGATGACCCGTTCCAGCGCCACTCCGACCCTGCCGGAGGGGCTTTCGTCGGCCGAAGCGGCGCGACGGCTGGCTCGCGACGGCACCAACACCGTCCCGCGACGGCCGCCGCCGCCGTGGTGGCGGCGGGTGCTGCGCCAGTTGCGCGACCCGTTGATCCTGGTGCTGCTCGTCGCCGTGGTCCTCACGGTGGCGACCGGGGACTGGACCGATATGGCGGTCATCCTGCTGGTCATCGTGGTCAACACGGCCGTCGGCGTCGGCCAGGAGATTCGCGCGCAGCAGGCCATCTCGGCGCTGGAAGAACTGACCGCCCCCACGGCGCGGGTGCTCCGCGATCGCGAGCAGCGGCAGATCCCGGCCGCCGATGTGGTCGTGGGCGATGTCGTGGTTCTCGGGGAAGGCGATATCGTCGCCGCGGATGCGAGGGTCGTCGAGGCGGCCGCGCTGATGCTGGACGAGTCGGCGTTGACCGGTGAATCGCTGCCCGTCGACAAGTCGGTCGACGACGACGCGGAACTGTCGGCCGGCACCGTCGTCGTCAAGGGCCGGGGCACCGCGGTGGTCACCGCGATCGGCGCTGCCAGTGCCACCGGCCGCATCGCCGGACTGCTGGACCGCCGGACCGGTCCGACACCGCTGCAGCGACGTCTGGTCGACATCGGGCGCCTGCTGGCCGCGGTCACGGTCGTGCTCTGCGTGGTGGTGTTCGCGCTGGGAATGGTCCGGCATCAACCGCTGGAACTGATGCTGGTGACCGCGATCAGCCTCGCCGTGGCGGCGGTTCCGGAATCGCTGCCGGCGGTGGTCACCCTCGGGCTGGCGCTGGGCGCGCGCCGCATGGCGGCCCACCGTGCTCTGGTCCGCACGCTGCCCGCGGTCGAGACGCTGGGGTCGGTCACCGTACTGGCGACCGACAAGACGGGAACGCTCACCGAGGGCCGGATGGTCGTCGGAGATATCTGGACGGTGGCGCAGCGGTCGTCGGAGGACGATCCGGCGGTCGTCGAACTGCTGGCGGCCGCCGTGTTGTGCAACGACGCGCAGTTCGTCGCAGCCACCTCCGAGACGGACGAGACGGCGGTGCTGGGCGATCCCACCGAAGCCGCACTGCTCTGTGCCGCAATGGATGCCGGCATCGACGAACGGGAGTTGCGGAGCCGGCTGCCGCGCGTGGCGGAACTGCCGTTCGACAGCGACCGCAAGCGTATGACGACCGTGCACCGGCTACCTGACGGGACCTACCGCACCGTGTGCAAAGGCGCGCCCGAGGCCGTTGTCCGTGAGGGGCTGGTCGATGCAGGCATGTCGCTGCGCGCCGAGGCGCTGGAACACGCGGCCGCCTTCGCCGGCCAGGGGTACCGGGTGCTGGCGGTCGCCGCGGCGGATCGTCCGGAGGACCCCGGCGAGGATCCGGAGGACGGCCTGCACCTGCTGGGACTGGTGGCGATTCTGGATCCTCCCCGGGAGGAGGCCGCCGCGACGGTGGCGGCCTGTCGCCGCGCCGGGATCCGGCCCATCCTGATCACCGGCGATCATCCCGGCACCGCCGCCGCCGTGGCCACCGACCTGGGCATTCTGGCCGGCGGCGACGCCGTCGTCGACGCCCGGAGCGCGAGCGACACCGAACTGGGCAGCGCCGCGGTTTTCGCGCGGGCGACACCGGACCGCAAACTCGACATCATCAACACCTTGCAGGCCGGCGGCCAGATCGTCGCCATGACCGGGGACGGGGTCAACGACGGGCCCGCGCTGCGGCGCGCCGATATCGGCGTGGCGATGGGGCGGCGGGGCACCGAGGTGGCACGGCAGGCCGCGGACCTCGTCTTGGCCGACGACAATCTCGACACCCTGGTGGTCGCCGTCGAGGAGGGCCGCCGCGTCTACGCGAACATCCGGCGTTTCCTGATCTACGGCCTTTCCGGTGGGGCGACGGAAATCGCGGTCATGCTATTCGGCCCGTTGTTCGGACTCGCGCTGCCGCTGCTGGCCGCCCAGATCCTGTGGGTCAACCTGCTCACCCACGGTCTCACCGGAGTCGCGCTGGGCGGTGAACCGGCCGATCCGGCGATCATGCGGCGTTCGCCGCGCCCGCCCGCGCAGAGCATCCTCGGCGCGGGCCTGTGGCAGCGGATTCCGCGCATCGCGTTCGTGCTCACGGTGGTGACCCTCGCGGTGGCGGTGTGGGCACACCACACCGACCGGCCCTGGCAGACGATGGCGTTCTTCACCCTGGGGGTCACCCAGCTCGGCGTGGCGCTGGGGTCGCGCACGCGCCCGTGGTCGACGGCCAATCCGCTGCTGCCGGTGGCGATCGCGGTCTCGTTCGCGCTGCAAGTCGCCGCGGTGTATCTGCCGCTGCTGCAGCGGCTGCTGGAAACCGAGGCACTGAGCTTCACCGACCTGCTGGTGGTGAGCGGCCTCTCGGTATTCGGGTACGCCGCCGTCCGGATGGATCGGTTCCTGCATCCGGGATCGGAGCGTGAAGCCGGCGTCGGTTCGACGGAGTAGCCTCACCGCTCGGTGAAGGTCAGCACCTCGTCGATATCGCGGCGCGGGGTCGACGGCGGAGTCGGCTCGTCCGGCGGCGAGCTGCCGATGCGGACCAGGACCTGCGGATAATCGTGATGCGGGAGCAGCGCGGCCAAGGCTCGACGACCCGCCGGCACCTCCGTGAGGTGGGTGACCGGGCAGGTGCCCAGTCCCGCCGCGGTGCATTCGAGCAGTACCGCGGACAGCGCCTCGCCGGTGCGGAGCCAGTACTCGCGCGAATCCTCCGGAGAGCTGATCGCGACGAGCCGGGCGTGATCGAGGCGACCGGGCCGGCGCTCCGAATGCGGGGCGGCGGGGAACGGCCGGGCGACGTCGACGCGCGCGAGTTCGGCGGCGGAGATCAGACCGCTGCCCGGAATCCCCTCGGTTTCCTCGAAATTCCCTGCCCACCACAGCAATTCGTCCTGATACATCCAGTCGTCCCGGCGAGCCGCGGAGGCGGCGCGCGAGATCGCGGCGACCCGGGCGCGGACGTCGCCGGCGAGTTCGTCGAAATCGAGCCCGTGCGGCGTGACGAGAGCAGACAGCGTGGGCGCCACTTGCTCCCAGTGCCTCGGCGCGTCCATCGGCAGCCGGTCGGTGTATCGGTGGGTGATGGCCGCCGCGCGATGCGGGATTCCGTTCGGAGGGTCACCCCAGGGCCGGAATTCCAGGACCGCCATCAGGCCGGGCCGCTGCGGATCGGGCATCCGCACGATATCGGTATGCCAGTCGCGGGCGGCGAACGCGGTGCGAGCGTGGTGCAGCACCGTGCCGCAGCTGATCACCTGTTCGCGGCCGTGCGGGTCGGCGCCGGACAGGACGCGATCGGGATCGGTGTACAGGAGCAGCCGATGGCGGTCGAATATCCAGCGCCAGGGCTGCGTGTTGTGGACCGAGGGTGCTCGCTGCGCCAGCTCGACCACTGCCGCGACCGTCCGGTCGTCGGGCCTGTCGACGATTGTCGAGTGCTTTGCCGTGGTCATGGTGTCCAGTCTCACAATCGTGAGGCGGCCCGAATACGGGCGTTGATCCCGCCGAGTGGGGCCGATGGTCACCGGCGCGCCGGGCTACTCCGCCGGAGTCCTCGAATGCAGTTTGGTGGCGTAGACCGCTGCCTGGGTGCGGCGCTGCATACCCAGTTTGGCCAGCAGCCGCGAGACGTAGTTCTTGACGGTCTTCTCGGCGAGGAACATGCGGTCGGCGATCTCGCGATTGGTGAGGCCCTCGCCGAGCAGATCGAGCAGTTTGCGTTCCTGCTCGGTCAGCGTCGCCAGCGGGCCGTCGGGCTCGGTGCCGTGGCGCAGCTGCTCCATCAGTGCGGCGGCGGCGCGGTTGTCCAGCAGCGATTTACCGGCGCCGACGTCCTTCACCGCGCGGGCCAGTTCCATGCCCTTGATGTCCTTGACCACATAACCGCTGGCACCGGCCAGAATCGCGTCGAGCATGGCGTGCTCGTCGGTGAAGGAGGTGAGGATCAGGCAGCGCAGCCCGTCGACCTTGGACAGCAGCTCCCGGCACAGTTCGATGCCGTTGCCGTCGGGAAGGCGGACATCGAGCACCGCGACATCGGGGCGCAGCGCGGGAATGCGGGCGAGGGCCTGGGACACCGATCCCGCCTCGCCGACGACCGACAACTCCGGGTCGCCGTCGAGCAGGTCACTCAGCCCGCGACGGACGATTTCGTGGTCGTCGACCAGGAACACCTTGATCATGGCGAGTGCGTCCAATCGAAGTAGCGATGAATGTACTCACCATAATCGCCTGATCAGTGCCTCAGCATGGACGAAAGTCCCTTTCCTGGTTGCTGAGACCGTTGCGAGGCCGTTGCCGAGACCTGAGCGTCGACCTACGCCTCGCCGGGCACGGTCGCGGCCGTCCCGTTGAGCTCGCTGCCGAGCAGCACCGCGCGCAGCGGCTCGGGCACCACGGCGAGTACATGGTCGAGATGCCCGGGGGAGAACACATCGGACAGCGCGATCGTCACCGCACCGATCAGCGCCACCGCCTCGTCGGGGGATACGCCCGCCTCTTGGGCGAACGCGTCGACGAAGGTCGTGACGTCGTGGTGCACCGGCACATGGGCGGGCACCCAGCCCTCGTAGAAGATGCCGCGGAGCAATTCGGGCAGCTGGGCGCTGAAATGCGCGGCGACGGGAACGTCGAGGCGATCACGCACGGTGTGCAGCCAGGCGCGCAGCGCACGCAGCGCGAAGGTGCGGTCCTCGGTGGCCAGCCGGTCGGCGACGGTTCGCAACCACGTGTGGGCGGTGTTCAGGGCCGGCGCGAACGGATCATCGTGGTAGGTCATGAGTATCGGCTTTCGACGAGAGGGTCGGTGGCGCCGGCGTACCGGATGGTTCCGGTGCGCCGAGGAGACGGATACCGGTCACGATGGTGGGTTCGATCTCGACGACCGCATCCATGGTCGCCGCTATCCATGGTCGCAGCAGCCGCTCGTATCGCGCCACGCGGTACGGATCGGCGACCGGCCGCGCCAGGCCGGTCACCACGACCGACCAGCCGGTGCGGGTGCCGGGGTCGATCTCGTCGGCCTCGTAGGCGACGACCACTCCGGGATCGGCCCGGATCGCCGAGGTGAGCCGGGACGTGAGCCGGGTGCGCACGACCACGCGCCCGTCGTCTTCGACGAAATGGTTGACCGGGCGAATGGCCGGCAGTGCGTCGCGCGTGAAAACAACTCGGCCGTAAGCGATTCCGGCCAGCAGCCGCATCGCCTCGGCGCGGTCGAGGGCGACTGTGGAGTTGGGTGCGCCGTCGTCGGTGCGGTCGGGCGGAATCACGATGCGGTACCTCTCGAGAGCTGAGCGTCCGGTCTGTCCATGCCACCACCGCGCGGGCGGTGCTGGTAGGGGCGAAGGTCCACCACTGAGAGGCCTTCGCGGATCATCGCCGCGAGGTGATGAATCCGTAGTGACCGTCGTAGCGGTGATAGAACACGCAGCCGCGGTCGAGTTCGCGATCGCGGTAGAAGAGGAACGGCGAACCGCTCAACTGCAGCCGGGCCAGGGCCTCCGCCCGGTCGAGAACCGGGGCCGGCGCATCGGCGACGGTGAGCGGCAGATTCGCCGAATCGGCGGTCGCCGCGCGCTCGTCGAGCCGAGTCAGCCGATAGTGCCCGCCGGTGGTGCGCGCGAGCACGCTTTCGGTCTCCGCGCCGGACTCGGCGAACAACCAGAAGTCGTAATCCATCAGCGCCATATCGGCCGCGGCCTCCGCCGCCGTGCGGTCGAGCAGATGAAAACACTTGGTGCGCACGATCTTCCGCTGCGTGACCGGGCGGAGATAGAGTAGTGTGGCGGCCGGTGGTTCACACCGCTGTCGCTGTGTCGCGCCACCGCCGATCGGCATGCGCAGCCGGGCGCGCGTCCGTGTCTGCAGCAGATCCACCGCGTCGCGCGCCGTTGCCCCCGTCACCTGCACTCGCAGCGCTCGCTCCGCGACGATGTCCGCCTGTGCCACGAACGGATTCGCCAGCGCCGACTCGCGATGGTCGGCCAGGCGGACCCGGATCGACGCCACCGGCGACGGTGCACAGCGCGCGGCGTCGCCGATGCGCCGTCGCGCATACTCACCGAACATGCTGGGGACTCGGTCACCGAGCCGGATGTCGACGGTGGGCAGGTCGTACCCGGGGCCCTGGACGTCGGATTCGGCGCGGCGGACGGTGCCGCGCCGAGCGCCCGGCGCGGTGCTCGCGAAGTTCATGGTCACGCTCCTTCGCGTCGATACCACCGCATTCCCGGTGCTGCCGGACAGGGCCGAAGGTCACCGGCCGCCGGGCGTTGTGCTGCGGCGCATCAGGCGTCGACGGCGGGTTCGGTGGTGTCCGGCGGCCCGGAATAGGGGCTCTGCATCGCGGCGAAGCCGGGCGTGGAGGCCACGGTGACGAGTGCGTCGAACAGCTGTTTCCCTTCCCGGGGCCCGGGAATCTCCGTCAGTACCGGACCGGAGAAGCCGCGGCCGTCGATCACGACGATGGGGCTCCCGCTCCGGTCTCCGAAGGCCTGCTGGCTGTGTCGGTGCGCGTCGGCGACGGACTCGTCCAGAGTCATATCCTCCGCGTCGTCGGCCAGGGCGGGGTCCATCCCGGCGCGGGTGAGCAAGGTTCGCATCGTCTCGTCGCTGATCGGTTCCCGGCGCGTGTGGGCCACGGTGCCGAACTCGTGATACAGCCGGGTGAATCCCTCGACGCCGTACAGTCGCGTCGCGGCGGCGAAGACCCGCCCGATCCGGCGGGATCGCTCGAGCATCGGGCGGTGATCGGCGTCCACCTCGTGCCCCTCGTTGAGGACGGCGAGACTCATCTGCCGCAGGGTGACGCGAGCGCCGGCATCCGCGGCCGCCGTTTGCAGCCAGCGGGCGGTCACCCAGCTGAACGGGCAGACCGGGTCCACGTACAGGGCGATATCCGTCATGTCGTCTCCTTTCGCATCCATGGCCGGTGTACCCGCCTGTGGGCAAGCGCACCTTTGCGTCCTGTATACCCCCTGGGGTATGTTGTCCGCTATACAAAATATACCCCCTGGGGTATCGAAGGGAGGCGTGATGACCGAATCGCAGGTCGTGTCACCGCCGGCGGCCACCACGCGTGGCTCCGGCGGGATGCTGGGCCGGTTGGGGGCCGCCATGGCCGGCCACACCCGGATAGTGTTCGGGGTCTGGCTGCTCGTGCTGGTCGCGCTCGGAGCCGCGGCGCCGAGCGTGTTCAATTCCCTCGCGGGCGCCGGCTGGCAGGCCAACGGGTCGGATTCGGTGCGGGTGCGCGAGTTGGCGCAGCAGCACTTCGGCGGCAATTCGTCGGCCGCGGTGCAGGTCGTGGTGCACTCCGACACCCGGACCGTCGAGAGTCCGGAAGTGCAGTCGGTGCTCGGCCGGATGACCGCGATCTTCGCCGGTGATTCCCGATTCGGCGAGGTGGTGGCGCCCCAGCCGGGGATGTCGATCAGCCCCGACGGGCATACGGGAATCCTCATCGCCGGCGCCGCGGCCTCGACCGATGACATGGTGAAGGCGGTCGATGCGCACAAGGACGCGCTGACGGCGTTGTCGGGCAACGGAGTCGAGGTCTATCCCACCGGCGCGTCGGCGTTGTGGAGCGACTTCAACAAGGCCAATCACGATGCGATGTTGAAGGCCGAGATGTTCTCCTGGCCGGTGACTCTCGCTATCATGGTGGTCGCCTTCGGCTCGCTGGTGGCGGCCGGACTGCCGTTGCTGCTCACTCTGGCCGGCTTGATCGCCTCGGCCGGTGGGCTGGTGCTGCTCAACCACGTGACGCCGATTTCGGTGTGGGCCATGAACTTCGCGATGATGTTCGCCCTGGCGCTGGGCATCGACTACGCCCTGTTCATCGTCGCCCGCTTCCGCGGCGCGCTCGCGGCGAGTTCCGATCCACGCGCGGCGGTGGCCGAGACCATGAGCACGGCGGGTAAGGCCGTGGTGCTGTCCGGGCTGACGGTGCTGGTGAGCCTGTCGGCGGTGCTGATCGTGCCGGCTCCGGCGGTGCGGACGATGGCCGTCGGAATCATGTTCGCGGTGGCGTTCGTGCTGCTGGCGACGCTGACCCTGTTGCCGGCCGCGCTGGGCGCGCTGGGTGGCCGGATCAATGCCGGGTCGCTGCCTCGCATCGGCCGCCAGCATCACCGCTCACCGCGGTTCGCGGCCTGGGGCCGGATCCTGCACGACCGGCCGTGGCCGTTCGCGATCGCCGCACTGCTGGTCCTGACCGCGCTCGCGATCCCGGTGACCGGATTGAAGGTCGCGATGCCGTCGATCCAGGTCGTGCCCTCGGACGCGCCGGTTCGTCAGGGCTACGAACTGGTGCAGGCACAGATGGGCGAAGGCGCTCCCGGAATGTTGCAGATCATCGCGCCCGCAACGGAATCCGGTGCGGTGGCGAACGCCGCCTCGGCGGTCGACGGCATCGCGATGGTCACCCCGCCGCAACTGTCCCGCGACGGAAGCGGACTGGCCATGATGCAGGCGCTGCCGAACGTCGACCCCTCCGACGGGCGGATGACAACGATCCTCGATCATCTGCGAGACCGGCTGCCGGCCGGAGCGCTGGTGGGCGGTGCGCCCGCGGAGAATCTGGATCTGCAGCACGCTCTGAACCACTACTTCCCGATCATCGTGGGAATCATCCTGGTGCTGGGCTTCGCCCTGCTGCTGGTGGCATTGCAGGCTCCGCTGATCGCGGCGCTGGGCACGGTGGTGAGTCTGCTGTCGACGGCCGCGGCGTTCGGAGTGGCGAAACTGATCTTCCAGGACGGGCACGGGGCCGGCCTGCTCGGTTTCACCCCGCAGGGATTCCTCGACGGCTGGGGTCCGGTGTTCTTCTTCGCGATGATCTTCGCCATCGCGATGGACTACACGGTCTTCCTGCTGGCGACGGCGAAGGAGCATTACGAGCGCTCCGGCGATCCGAGTCACGCCCTGGTGGACGGACTGGCCCATTCCGGCCGGGTGATCTTCGCGGCCGCGGCGGTCATGGTGGCGGTGTTCTTCACCTTCTCGCTCGCCGATCCGCTGCCGCCCAAGGAGATGGGCATCATCCTCGGCGTGGCTGTGTTGCTGGACGCCGTCGCGGTGCGACTGGTGCTGCTGCCGGTCCTGCTGCGGCTGACCGGGCATCGTGCCTGGGCATCGCCGCGGTGGTTGCGCCGGATGCTGCCGTCGATCAGCTTCGCGCATGACTGACGCCACAACCCTCCGGCATACCCCCAGGGGTATGCTGGAGGGGTAGGCGACGAGAGGACGGACAGCCATGGTCGGCAACGAGGAAACGATCGCACAGGTACTCAACCGGTTGCGCCGCGCCCAGGGGCAACTGGGCGGTGTCATCGCCATGATCGAGCAGGGACGCGACTGCAAGGACGTCGTCACCCAGCTCGCGGCCGTGTCGCGGGCCCTGGACCGGGCCGGATTCAAGATCGTCGCGACCGGCCTGCGTGAATGCCTCACCGGCGAGAGCGCCGACGGCGCCGAACCGATGAGCGAAGCCGAACTCGAGAAACTGTTTCTCGCCCTCGCCTGAAAAGCGAAGGCGCCCAACCTATCCGGAAGTGAACGCATGCCGAACCTACCTCGCCACCAAGGCTGGTCCATCGCCCGCGTCGTCCCGCTGCTGGCCGGCACCATCGTGCTGATCAGTGTGGTCGCGGCTGCGGCATGGTCGGGTTGGTGGCTCGTTCTCACCGGGTTCGTCGGCGCGAATCTGCTGCTGTACGGCGTTGCGGGCTGGTGCCCGGCGACCCTGCTGCTACGGCGGCTGGGCCTGCCGGCCACGGCCGGTTGCGCCGTTTCGCGGACCTGACCCGGTTCACCACCCCCCATCGAAAGGAAAGCGGGCGATCATGAATCTGGCGATTTCCACCACGCTGCACACCGACCGGTTCGACGAGGCCGTGGAACGGACGCGGGCCGCACTGGCCGAGCAGGGTTTCGGAGTGCTGACCGAGATCGATATGGCTGCGACCCTCAAGGCCAAACTCGGCGAAGACATGGAGGACTACCGCATCCTCGGAGCGTGCAACCCGCCGCTGGCGCATCGCGCGGTCGGCGTCGACCGCCGCATCGGATTGCTGTTGCCCTGCAATGTGATCGTGCGGCGCGACCCCGACGATGCGGGCGTCGTCATCGTCGAGGCGATGGATCCCGAGGTCATGGTGCAGGTCACCGGCGATTCGGACCTGGAACCGATCGCGACCGAGGCCGCCGCGAAACTCCGCGGCGCCATCGACGCTCTCACCCGGGCCTGACGGCCTCTGCCCGGCGCCCGCGGACCGGCCGGATCCGAAGCGTCAAATCGACCGGTCCAGCGCGGACCAATCGAAGGTCCCGTCCGTGATGCTGCGCGACAGCGTCGTCAGGGCCATCCCGTGCTCGCGGGCGTGTGCCTGGAGCAGAGCGGCGGCCCGGTCGGTATCGGTATCCAGCCGTCCGGCCGCCATGCCGACGGCGTGCTCGTACCGGACGCGTTCGTCGAAGGCGGCGAGGACGCGCCCGGCCAGCATGTCCGACCGGGCCTCGTCGCTGTCCTGGCACAGCGACAGCGTCGTCAGATCGGCCACCGTCTGCACCACGGCACGGTGGTCCTCGCCGAATTCGGTCGGCTCGCGGTAGAACAGGGCCAGACTGCCGACCGGCCGGGTCCCCAAGATCATGGGCGCCGCGCAGATAGCCCGGTATCCGACGGCCGGCGCATCCTGCGACAGGGCCGGCCACCTGTCGTCGTCGCCGACGTTCTCGACGCCGACCATCCGCAGGGACGCCATACTGCGGCTCCACGGGCCGTCGTCGGCGTGATTCTCCAGCAGCCGGACCAGATCTCGGTGCTCGTCGGGCGCCGTGAGCACCCGTACGACACCGCGAGGGTCGAGGACGACCACAGCCGTGGCGGCCGCGTTCAACACGTCGGAGCACAGGCGGGTGACCATCGGAAGCGTGTCCGCGAACCGGGCGTCGCGAACGAGGTCGGCGGTGATCCGCGCCAGCGGGCGGGCCAACCGTTGCCGCACGGCGCTCTGCTCGGTCACAGGGGTAAGCTTACGATCCTGTCGCGGGGGTCGGGAGTCACCGGTCATTCGCTCGCTCCGTCGAGATCGACGCGTCGTTCCAGGACACTTCGCGCCACGTCGAGCAGCGGACTGTTCGTAGCGAAGGCGAACGCACGCAGGCGCAGAAATGCCTCGTCCAGAGGAATGCCCATTCGAGCGGCGACCACTCCTGTCGCCATATTGACGTCCCGATGTGTGGTCGCGATCGGCACGGCTCCCGGCGCGCGCGCGACGAGACCCTCCAGCAGGGTGTAACTGATCAGATCGGCGAGCAGCGTCGCATCGATCTCGGCGCGAGCCGGTACGTCGCCGGGCTCGCATCGATACAGGTCCAGGGCGCCGATCCGGATACCGCCGACCCGCAGAGGTAACGCGACGACCGCGCACAACCCGAGCCGCGCCACCTCGTTCGCATACATCGGCCACCGCTCGAAATCTCTCGTCCCGGCACGCGCCCGCACGGTGTCACCGGTGGTGAACGCCGTGAAACCGGGACCTTCCCCGAGCACCATCTCGACGTCCTCGATCTGTTCGGCGACCGAATCGCTGGAGCCGATGACCTCGACGACCGCACCGGCGGAATGCAATGCGACCGCGACGGAATCGACCCCCGTCAGCACGTCGCGACATGCCACACAGACTTGATATCCCCAATCGTCGGCGCGGCGCGGGCGGCCGATCGCGGCCACCGCCGCCTCCAGTCGGCCCCCAGATCGCTCGTCCACCGGTACTTCCTGGCTCCCCACCATACTGTTCGCGCTGACGAATCGACGTTTCCGGGCTCGGGGTGCGCCGACCGTGCCTGTGCACCCGAGACTAGTCACCCGGCGCCGCGGTGCCGACCGTTCTCCGGCACCGGTTCCCTTTCGGTGACCCAAGGCTCCATGTCGACGACGGCCGCCCGGGACCAAGGACTCTTCTTCGGCGGTGACGTCCGTTATCTTTCGAGCTCATGAATCTCGAGACGCCGGCCGACCTGCGCCGCCGGCTCGGTCTCGGCGACGCGGTGGTGATCGGGCTCGGTTCGATGATCAGGGCGGGTATCTTCGCCGCGCTCGGCCCGGCCGCCGCCGCGGCCGGATCGGGATTGCTGATCGGCCTGGCGATCGCGGCCGTCGTCGCCTACTGCAACGCCACCTCCTCGGCGCGGCTGGCCGCGCGCTATCCCGCCTCCGGCGGAACCTACGTCTACGGCCGGGAACGCCTGGGGGAGTTCTGGGGTTACCTCGCCGGCTGGGGCTTCGTCGTCGGTAAGACCGCCTCGTGCGCGGGGATGCCACTCACGGTCGGTGCCTACGCCTGGCCCGATCATGCGCACGCGGTGGCCGTCGCGTCGGTGGTCGCGGGTGGTCGCGCTGACGGCGGTGAACTATCGGGGCGTGCAGAAGTCGGCGCTGCTGACCCGGATCGTCGTCGCGCTGGGCGATCTACCTCGCGCGCCGGTCTCGCGCGCGGTAGCGCCGGTCAGCCCGCGCCGTCGGTGACGCGCAGGATCTCGTGCAGCGGAAGCCGCGGCGTCGGCTCCGGGTGCGGTTGGTTCTCCGGAGCCCGCCCGACGCGAATCAGTACCTGCGGGAACGCATTCCGGCCGATCAGCCGCGTGACGACGCTGCGACTGCGCGGAACCTCCGTGAGATGGGTGAGCGGACAGGTGGCGTAGCCGGCGAGGGTGCATTCGAGCAGGACGGTGGACAGCACCCGCCCGCAGGCCAGCCATTCGGCGGGGCTGTCGCCGTAGGTCGACAGCACGAGGATCTTCGACCGGTCGGCGCGCACCTCGGTGCGGCGTGGTTCGCCGGTGACCGTGGGCAACCTCCGCCCGACGTCGACGCGCCCGCGTTCCTCCTCGCTCACCAGCGCGTCGCGGGGGACGCCCGTATCTGCCACCACATGCCCTGTCCACCAATGCAATTCGGCGTGATAGTCGGCGTCGTAGCGGCGCACCGAAGCGGTCAGCTCCGAGGCCCGGGCCAGTTCGGCGCGGCTGTCGTCGGGCAGGACGTCGACGATGGCGTCCTCGGGGTCGAACACCGTGCGCAGGACGGTCTCGAACGGCTCCCAGCCCTCCGGTTCGTCGAACGGGAGCCGGTCGGTGTACCGGCGCGCCATGGCGTCGACGCGTTCGCGGTCACCGTCGGTGATGTACGGCGAGGGCTCGAAGCGCACATCGGCGAGGTGGGTGCGGTCGTTGGGGTTCGGGAAGGTCGCCACGATCGTGCGCCACCCCTGGGCGGCCATCGCCGCGCGCAGGTGGTCGAGCACGATGCCGCAGCTGATCACGAGCTGTCGGCCGGTGCTGTCGGTGGTCGGCAACATGCGCTCGTGCACGCTGAACAGCCGCAGTTGGGCACCGTCGAACGTCCACCGCCACGGCTGGCTGTTGTGCAGCGACGGCGCACGGCCGGCCATCCGGACCGCTGTCTCGACGACGTCGCGTGTGGGCACTGTGTTCATATGTCGACGGTAGGTTCGCGCCGCGCGTGGCGGAGGGGCCGTTGGTCCCGAGGTACCGCGACCATGGTCCGCGCCGGCGACCTCACGGCTGCCGGTCCTCGCCATCGTGCACGCACCGTTCGAGCAGCAGCCGGCGCTCGGCGGCGGCCACCGTGCGGCGGGCGTTGCGGACCGCGTCCGGGGTGACCGAAATCGAGGTGATCCCCGCCGCGACGAGATGTTCGGCGAACTCGGGCCGGGTGGACGGGGCCTGCCCGCACAGCGACGACGTGATGCCCAGTTCGCGTGCGGAGGTGACGATGCGCCGGATGGCGTGCAGGACGGCCGGATCCGATTCGTCGAACAGTTCGGCGCATTCCTCGGAATCGCGGTCCACACCGAGGATCAGCTGGGTGAGATCGTTGCTCCCGATCGATACCCCGTCGATCCCGAGCCGCACGTATTCGGGCAGCCAGTGCACGACCGACGGCACCTCGGCCATGATCCACCGGTGCATGCTCCGGTCGTGGCCCAGCGGCGAGGCGTCCACCAGCTCCAGGCACGCGGCCAGCTCCCAGCGGGTGCGAACGAACGGGATCATCAGATGCAGATTCGGGGTGTATTCGCGCACGCGTGCCAGCGCCGCCAGTTCGAGCCGGAACACGTCCGGTTCGTGGACGTAGCGATAGCAGCCGCGGTAGCCGATCATCGGGTTGCGTTCGTTCGGCTCGAAACCCTCGCCGCCGGTGAGCGTGCGAAATTCGTTGCTGCGCAGGTCCGTCGCGCGGTAGACGACCGGCCGCGGGGCGAAGGCCACGGCGATGCGCCGCAGGGATTCGGCCAGGGTGGAGACGAACTCGTTCTCGTCGCCGGCGGCGATCACCGCGCGGGGATGGCGGCCGCCCAGCGCGCGCGTCAAGAGGGTTTCAGCGCGTAGCAGGCCGACGCCGTCGACATCGGAATCGGCGACGCGCTCGGCGATTTCGGGCAGAGCGAGATTGACATAGATCTTCGTTCCGGTGGTTTCGGTCACCGAAACCACCGCCGGCGCGGTGGTGGCCGCGGCGGGCGCGGAGACGGCCGCTGTCGCGGCGGTCTGCTCGTCCGGGCTGTCCGCCCGAATCCGGCCGGCCTTGGCGTCCACGACGATGCGCTGACCGTCGTGCAGGGATGTGGTGGCGGTGCGCGCGCCGACGATGCAGGGGATGCCCAGTTCGCGGGCCACGATCGCGGCGTGACAGGTCATGCCGCCGCTGTCGGTGACCAAGGCCGCCGCCCGCGAAATGGTCGGCAGCCAGTCCGGATTCGTCATCGGCGCGACCAGGACCTCGCCGTCGCGCAATGCCGATCCCTCGGCGGGTGAGTGCAGGATGCGCACGGCGCCGCGAGCCCGTCCGGGAGCCGCCGGCAGGCCCTGCAGCAGCACGGCGGCGGGCGTCGGTTCCGTTGTCGCCGAGGGTAATTCGTCGGGCAGGGTGGTGATCGGCCGCGACTGCACCAGCCACAGCCGCTGGTCGTCGAAGGCCCACTCGACATCCTGCGGACTGCCGTAGTGCTGCTGGACCTCGAGCGCCAGGCGCGCGACCGCGGTGGCCTCGTCGGTGGTCAGTACCGGCCGATGCGCTTCGTCGTCCGGGATGTCGACGCGGCGGTCACCGTCCTCGCCGGCGAAGATCGCGAAACTTTGCGCACCCCTGCGGGATTCCGTCAGCGTCGGGCCGTCCGCCGCGAACACGTAGGTGTCGGGCTCGACCGCACCGGATACCACCACCTCGCCCTGTCCGCGCGCGGCGTCGATGACGACGCGGTCGCGCCTGCCGGTGGTCGGGTCGGCGGTGAACGCCACGCCGGCGCACCGGACGGTCACCATCTGCTGCACGACCACCGCCATCTCCGGCCGCCGGTCCATGCCGCGGCGGGCGCGGTAGGTGAGAACGCGAGGAGTGAACAGGGAGGCCCAGCATTGCCGGACCGCCTCGAGCAGTTCGGCGTCGCCGCGAATATTGGTGCGCGAGAGGTTCATTCCGGCGAAGGAGGAATCGGCGCTGTCCTCGCCCACCGCCGAGGACCGGACCGCCACGCGCACCCGGTCGCCGAGCCGGTGGTAGGCGCCGACGATCGCCTCCTCGATAGCCCCGTCGATCCGGGTCTCGTGCACCAGGTCGCGCATGCGCGAACACAGTCGGTCGAGCTCGCCGCGGCCCGCGTCGTCGGTGGCGACGGCGCTGCGCAGCGCCTCGGCATGCAGCGAGTCGAGCTCGGACCCGTGCGGCCCGTCGGCGACGGCGGTCTCGTAGGTCGATCGCAGGATCACGAATCCCGGCGGCACCGGGAGTTTCGCGGCGACCATCTCACCGAGATTGGCCCCCTTCCCGCCCACTTGGCCATCATCGCTGAGCCGAATATCGTTCAGACTTGCCACGTAGTCGCCCATCACGGCTCCGATCTGCTGAAAGTGTCTCGATGCCCAGACTCGCGCGTCGCGGCGGCCGGGAACATGGTCGAAGGTCCTCGATCCGGCCGCCCACCGCCCCGGATCACAGACCGCTGGGGTAGGTGTCCGGTGTGCTCGCGGCGGTCCATCGGTGTGACGGTTCCAGCGGCCGCAGGGCGGTGGTCCGGTCGATGTGAATGATCGCGTCGTAGCGGTCGGCCGGCCGCGAGTGGAAGTAGTGGCTGTGCCGCTCGGTGGTCGGCTGATAGATCACGCCGATGGCGCGTTCGAGCCGCGGGTCGCGCAGCAGTTCGGTGGCTGCGCCGGCCGTATCGGTGCGGATCAGGAAGCTGTCGCGTCCGGTGTCGTGCAGCAGCTCCTCGACGCTGCTGCGCAGGGCCGGGCGGACGTCCTTGCACTCGGCGTCGCCGTCCCATTCACTCGCCGCGGTCACGGTGCCGTGGCTGGTGGTGAAACCGATGGTGCGGCAATCGTTTCCGTGGCGTTCGCGGACGAGCTGTCCCAGTGACAGCTGGCCCTCGGCGCCCATTTCCGTCGCGCGGGCGTCGCCGATATGGGAATTGTGCGCCCAGACCACCACTCGCGCGGGAGTGCCACCGCGCCCGAGGTGGCCGGCCAGCGCGTCGAGGGTGTCGGCCATATGCTCGTCGCGCAGATTCCACGACGACACCCGATCGCCGAACATCGCCCGGTAGTAGGCCTCGGCGTTGCGGACCGTCCACGCGTTGCGCAACGCGTCGAACGAGGCCTCGCCGTCGCCGGCCTGTCGATGCGCCGCGGCGTTGCGTTGCAGGTCGACCAGCTGCCGCACCACCTCGGCCTGACACGAATGGCCCGCACCGAACGCGGCGCCGAATCCGTAGGCCTGCCCGTCGTGGTCGCTGGTGCGATCGAAACAGGCGTAGCGGTGCTCGGCGCGCTGCGCCGCGGCGGGATCGACCTGCCGCAGATAGTCGATCACGTGCCGCATCGAACGGTGCATGCTGTACAGGTCGAGCCCGTAGAACCCGGCCTGCGGCGCACCGATCCGGCGCTGATAGTCGTTGTGCAGCCGCAACCAGCCCACGAAATCGCGGACCACGGTATTGCGCCACATCCAGGTGGGGAAGCGTTCGAACCCGCGCAGCGCGAGCGTGGGGGAGGAGTCGTCGATGCCGCGGACGAAGCGATCGACGAGGTGGGCGTCGGGCCAGTCGGCCTCGGCGGCGACCGCGGTGAACCCCTTCTCCGAGATGAGCCAGCGCGTGATGGCCGCGCGGGCGGCATAGAACTCGTGGGTGCCGTGCGAGCTCTCGCCGATCAGGACGAACCGGGCATCGCCGATGAGCTCGTCCAGCACGTGGTGCGGCGGCACGCCTTCGGGAGCCTCGATCGCGGCGGCATCGATCACGGCGGCGGGATCGGTGAGGGTGGCCGAATCGGTGCCGGTGGCCGCCGCGTCGACGGTCGGCGTCGTCAGTAGCTGCCGCACCTCGTCGTCACCGACCTGGGCGAAATCCCAGAACGACTCGCCGACAGCGAGGAACGGCGACGGCATGGTGGCACAGACCATCTCGTCCACCAGCGCGTCGAACTCCCGGCAGGTCGATTCGGGGGCGGCCGGCACCGCGACCACGATGCGGTCGGGCTCCCCCGCGCGAATCGCCTCCACCGCCGCGAACATGGTGGCTCCGGTCGCCAGACCGTCGTCGACGAGGATCACCGTGCGGCCGGCGATCGGCGCCGGTGGCCGGTCATCGCGATAGGCGCGTTCCCGCCGGGCCAGCTCCGCCGCCTCTTCTCGTGCGACGGATCGGATCTGTTCGGCGGTCACGTGCAGTCCGCGGATCGCATCGTCGTTGACGACGATCCGGCCGTCGGGTGCGAGGGCGCCGATGGCGAATTCCGGATGTCCCGGTGCCCCGAGTTTGCGGACGACGAGCGTGTCCAGTGGCGCGTGCAGGGCGGCGGCGACCTCCCAGGCCACCGGTACCCCACCGCGCGCGAGGCCGAGGACGACGACACCGGCGTGGTCGCGGTAGTGCTCGAGCAGTCCGGCCAGCACACGACCGGCCTCGCGGCGGTCGCGGAAGATCGGCTGCGAGGAATCACGCAGGACAGGTGCTGCCGTCATGGCTGTGGCCTCCGGGAGTGAGTAGTAGTGACCGGCGGATGGGAGGCGGGCGCGGGTCCCGGTCTCGCGGCGGCGCTGCCGGCGGGCAGGCCGAGCGCGGAGCGGTCGCAGGCGGTCGCCAGATCGGTGGCGGTGACGACGCCGGTCAGCCGGCCGGCCGGGTCGACCACCGTGATGGCATCGAGTTTGGGACGCAGCACGACCCGGGTGGCGACATCGGCGAGCAGATCGTCCTGTCCGACGATCGCGGCTGTGCGTAACGGACGTGCGACCGAGCGCAGAAAGGTCGTGTCACGAGCCGGTACGGCGGTCGTCGTGAGATCCGACCAGGCGACGACACCGATCGGATGGCCGACAGCGTCGACGACCGGAAATATGCTGTGCCCGGTCTGCGGTGCGCTGGAGGCCAGCAGCTGGGTGATCGTCCAGTCGCCCGGCACCGCCATCGGATTCGCGGTCATGACCTCGCGAACGGTGGTGTTGCCCAGCCGGTGCCGCAGCCCCGCTGCCGCGAGTTCGCTGTTGGCGGCGGTCTGCAGGAACCAGCCCAGCAGCATCAGCCACAGCCCGCCGAACTGGCGGAACACGATGATGTCGACGGCGCCCAGCACGACGAGCACGGTGCCGAGCAACCGGCCGCCTCGCGCGGCCACGGTGGTGGCGCGCAGCCGGTCGCCGGTCCGCCACCAGACGACGGCCCGCACCACCCGGCCGCCGTCGAGCGGCGCGCCGGGCAGCAGATTGAACAGTCCCAGAACGATATTCGTGGCCGCCAACCAGGCGAGCGCCGCGGTGACGGCGCTGTCGGGCCGCCCGCTGTCCACGGCCACCGCGACGGCCGCGAACAGTCCGCCGAGCACGAGACTCGTCGCCGGACCGGCGATCGCGATCCTGAAATCGCTGCGCGCGTCGGGCGGTTCGTCGCCGAGTTCGGACGCCCCGCCCAGCAGCCACAGCACGATGCGCTCGACCCGTACCCCGTCGCGCCGGGCGACGATCGAATGGGCCAGTTCGTGCGCGGTCAGGGAGGCGAACAGGGTCACCGCGGCGAGCGCCGCAACCGACCAGGTGAAGGCCGGGCTGCCGCTGCCGCGCAGCTGCACGCCGAGCAGCCAGACGAACAGCGCCACGGTGACCAGCACCGACCAGTGCGCGCCGATGCGGATACCCGCCACCCGGCCCAAAGGGATTGTCTCGTGCAACATCCGGCCACCTCGCTCCCGGTGTCATCACACCGGCCCGCGGAACATTTCGGTCGTCGCGCGACCGCCCGGGCCACACGCCGAGGCGCGTCGATGCGTCGAACCGGCGATCGGCGCGCCTACCGCCAGTCTGTGCCGGTGCCGGGCCCTGGGGGAGGGGCGAGATTCCCGGCCTCCCGGGACCAATGTCCCTCGAGGACGCCGAGCGCATCCGGGCCGGCGCCGACGTTCCGGCGTGGGGACCGACGGCCGGTCGGTGAGGTCTTTCGCCCCTGCCACCGGCCGGTCGCGTCGATCAGGCTGGATCGCGGACGCGGAAGTGAACCCGCGCCCGGAGGAGATGATCGAGATGGATATGCAATCGCCGATGATGCAAGCAATGCACGCCGTGATGATGTGGCTGGCCCAGATGGGGATCTGCCCGATGCCGATGCCGATGTGATCCGGTCGGGTCCGAGGAGAACGCAGATCCGTCGATGCAGTGAGGAATTACGGCGATGATGATGTGGTACGGCACCGGCCTGGGCGGTTGGGGTTACGGGTTGATGTTCGCGGGCATGGTGATCTTCTGGGTGCTGGTGGTCGTGGCGATCGTGGCCCTGCTCCGCTACGCCGGCCGGTCCGATACCGCCGCCCTCGACCGGGACGGCCGGGGTCCGTCCCCGCAACAGATCCTCGCCGAGCGCTTCGCCCGTGGTGAGATAGACGACGAGGAATACACCCGTCGAATGCGGACGCTCGGTCCCTAGCCGGCCCCCGCGCCGGACGCCGGCCCGGCGGCCGTGGATTGCAGGAGGCCGCCGTGGCGCGCGAGTTACCGTTCCGATCGCTGTACCGGCACGGATTCGTGCGCGTGGGCGTCGCCGTGCCCTCGATGCGGGTCGCCGATCCCGAATACAACGCCGAGCAGACACTGCTGCTGGCGCGGCGGGCCGCCGCCGACTCCGTGGTGCTCACGCTGTTTCCGGAACTCGGCCTCTCCGGCTACTCCGCCGAGGACCTGTTCCACCAGGAGGCGCTCGACGACGCGGTGCGAGCCGCCGTGGACCGCGTGGTCGCCGAGAGCGCGGACATCGACAGCGTGCTGATCGTCGGGGCTCCGCTTCGGGTGCGGGAGCGACTGTTCAACTGTGCGTTGATCATCGACCGCGGCCGCGTCCTGGGGGTCGTGCCGAAGAGCTACCTGCCGAATTTCCAGGAGTTCTACGAGAAGCGGCAGTTCTCCGCGGCCCGCGACGCCGTCGACGACCACACCACCGTGGCCGGGCAGCGGGTGCCCTTCGGCGCCGACCTGCTGTTCGAGGCGGTGAATCTGCCCGGATTGGTGCTGGCGGTCGAGATCTGCCAAGACGCGTGGGTTCCGTTGCCGCCCAATATCTTCGCGGCACTGGCCGGCGCCACGGTGCTGACCAATCTGTCGGCGAGCAATATCGTCGTCGGCAAGGCGGACTACCGCAGGGAACTGTGTGTGTCGACCTCGGCGCGCAATATCGCGGCCTATCTGTACACCGCGGCCGGGCAGGGCGAGTCCACCACGGATATGGCGTGGGACGGTCAGGCGCTGATCTGCGAGAACGGCAACCTGCTGGCCGAAAGTGAGCGCTTCGCCGCCGAACCGCAACTGGTCACCGCGGATATCGATCTGCAGCGGCTGGCCGCGGATCGGCTGCGGCTCAACAGTTTCACCGACAACGGTCACGATTTCCTCGAGCGGGTCACCCGATTCCGGCGGCTCGAATTCGAGGCGCCGATCCCGGACGGCGCACCACCGCTGCGTCGGGAGGTCCCGCGCTTTCCCTACGTCCCGGCCGATCCCGGCAGCCGCAACGCGCGCTGTGCCGAGGTCCATCACATCCAGGTCGCCGGGCTCGCCACGCGGCTGGCCGCCACCGGATCCCAGCACCTCGTGATCGGGGTGTCCGGTGGCCTCGATTCCACTCTCGCGCTCATCGTCGCGGCGCAGACCATGGACCGGTTGGGCCTGCCGCGGTCGAATGTGCTCGCCTACACCATGCCCGGCTTCGCCACGAGCACGCGGACGCTGGAGAACGCGCGCCGGCTGATGCGCGCCGTCGGGGCGAGCGCCGGCGAGATCGATATCCGGCCGTCGGCGATGCAGATGCTGCGCGATCTGGGTCATCCGGCGGCCGACGGCGCGCCCGTCTACGACATCACCTACGAGAACGTGCAGGCCGGAGAGCGCACCTCGCATCTGTTCCGCCTGGCGAATATGCATCACGGCATGGTCGTCGGGACCGGGGATCTGAGCGAATTGGCCTTGGGCTGGTGCACTTTCGGCGTCGGCGACCATATGTCGCACTACAGCGTGAACGCCTCGGTGCCCAAAACGCTGATCAAATATCTGATCGCCTGGACCGCCGACCGCGGTGAGCTCGGCCCGGAGGCGAGTGCGGTGCTGCACTCGGTCCTGGAGACCGAGATCTCACCGGAGCTGGTTCCCGGCGCGGCGCTGCAGAGTTCCGAGGCCACCGTGGGCCCGTACGAGTTGCAGGACTTCCACCTCTATCACCTGCTGCGGTTCGGATTCCGGCCCAGCCGCATCGCCTACCTCGCCGAGCGCGCCTGGGGTGACCGCACCCGCGGCGGCTGGCCGGACCTGATCCCCGAAGATCAGCGTCACGAATACGACCTCGCCACGATCAAGCACTGGCTGGCCGAATTCCTGCGCCGCTTCGTGCAGACCAGCCAGTTCAAACGATCGACCCTGCCGAATGCGCCCAAGGTCGGGTCCGGCGGATCGCTGTCGCCGCGCGGAGACTGGCGCGCGCCGAGCGACGCTCCCGCCGCGGCGTGGCTGGACGAACTCGCGCGCAACGTTCCCGACTGAGCGTTGTCCCCGGTGGCGTCGCCGCGACGGATGTCATCGCCGCTAGGGTCTTTCCGCCCTCCCCGTGACCGGGCGCCGCGCCGTTGACTGGAAGTCGAGCAGACGGACGGCACGGGAGACGGAGGCGCGATGAGCCGGAACGACGCGAGCCCGTACGACGCGGAAACCGCGACGCCGTCGCGATGGGCGCCGATCGAGAAGTCGGCGGCCGAGATCGCGGCCGCGACCCTTCCCGACTACGGCCGGGCGCGGCGTGACTTCTCCTGGTCCGCGGCCCGCTCCGAACTCGCCGGGCTACCCGGCGGCGGAGTCAACATCGCCGTCGAGGCCGTCGACCGGCACCTCGAGGCGCCGATCGGGCCGGCCCCGTCGTTGCGCTGGTTGCCGGTCACCGGTGGCGTGACCGAGCTCGACTGCGCGGACCTGGTCCGGTTGAGCAACAAGTTCGCCCACGTGCTGCGCGACCTCGGGGTGTATCGGGGTGAGCGGGTGTGCCTGCTGCTGGGACGCACTCCGGAGTTGTATCTCGCGTGCCTGGGCGCGTGGAAGGCCGGATGTGTCGTCTCCCCGCTGTTCTCGGCCTTCGGCCCCGAACCGGTGCGTCAGCGGCTGGACCTGGCCGAGGCGAGCACCCTGGTGACCACCGCGGCCCACTATCGCCGCAAGGTCGCGCCGATCCGCGACACACTGCCCGCACTCCGGCACGTCATCGTCGTCGACGGCGAGACCGACCTGCCCGGCGTGGTATCGCTGCCCGCGGCCATGGCCGCCGCCGACAGTGAATTCCCCATCGTGCGAACCCAATTCGAAGACCCCGCCCTCCTGCACTTCACCAGCGGAACCACCGGCCGTCCCAAGGGCGCGGTGCACGTGCACGGCGCCGTCGTGGCGCACCGGGCCACCGCGCGCGCCGCGCTGGACCTGCGCGGCGGCGACGTGTTCTGGTGCACCGCCGACCCGGGCTGGGTGACCGGCATGTCCTACGGGGTGATCGCGCCGTTGTGCCTCGGCGCCACGGTGATCAGCGACGAGGCGGAATTCGATCCGCAACGCTGGTACGACATCCTCACCGCGGAGCGGGTGTCCGTCTGGTACACCGCGCCCACCGCCCTGCGGATGCTGATGCGCCGTGGCGACGAGCTGCCGCCGAGCACGGATCTGTCGTGTCTGCGCTTCGTGGCCAGCGTCGGCGAGCCGCTCAATCCCGAAGTCGTGGTGTGGGGGCAGCGGGTGCTCGGGCACCCGGTGCACGACAACTGGTGGCAGACCGAAACCGGCGCCATCATGATCGCCAATATCGCTGCGGCACAGGTTCGTCCCGGTTCGATGGGGCGGCCACTGCCCGGCGTGGAGGCCACGATCCTGCGCCGCGGCGCAAGCGGGCGCGCGGCGATCACCGACGGCGACGTGACCGCCGCCGATACCGGGGAAGTGGGTGAGCTGGCACTGCGGGCGGGCTGGCCGTCGATGTTCCGCGGCTACCTGAACGACCCCGCTCGCTACGCGGACGCGTTCGCCGGCGGCTGGTACCTCACCGGCGATCTGGCCCGGCGCGACGGCGACGGTTACTTCTGGTTCGTCGGGCGCGCCGACGACGTCATCAAATCTGCCGGACATCTGGTCGGGCCGTTCGAGGTGGAAAGCGTTCTCATGTCACATCCCGCGGTCGCCGAGGCCGGTGTCATCGGAACCCCCGATCCGGTGGCCGGGGAGCTGGTCAAGGCATTCGTGGTGGTGCGCAAGGGTTTTCAGCCGAGTGACGACCTGCGTGACGAACTCACCGCGTTCGGCCGCCGCGCCCTGGGCGCGGTGGCTCCCAAACGTATCGACTTCGTCGACGCGCTGCCGCACACCCGCTCCGGGAAGGTGATGCGCCGGCTGTTGAAGGCCCACGAACTCGGATTGCCCGAGGGCGACGTATCGACCCTGGAGACGGTGCGATGAGCACGATCGAGACCGACGGCCACGCCCCGGCGCCGGCCGTGGCGACGCCCGGCGATGCCGCCGGAACGGATCGAAAGGCGCTGCTGCGGCAGATGATCCGGATCCGGCGCTTCGAGGAACGCTGTGTGCAGCTCTACAGCGCCGAGCGGATCCGCGGATTCCTGCACCTGTACGTCGGCGAGGAGGCGGTGGCCGCCGGACTGCTGAGCGAGATCGGCGGCGACGATGCGGTGGTCTCGACCTACCGCGAGCACGGTCACGCGCTGGCCCGCGGCATCCCCATGACCGACCTCATGGCCGAGATGTTCGGCCGCACCACCGGCTGTAGCCACGGCCGGGGCGGCTCGATGCATCTGTTCGACGCGCGGCGGCGCTTCTACGGCGGGAACGCGATCGTCGGCGGCGGACTGCCGATCGCGGTGGGCCTGGCACTGGCCGACGCCATGACCGGACGCGATCGGATCACGGTATGCCTGTTCGGTGACGGCGCGATGGCCGAGGGCGAATTCCACGAATGCATGAACCTGGCCGCGCTGTGGCGGCTGCCCGTGCTCTTCGCCTGCGAGAACAACCGCTACGCCATGGGCACCGCGCTGGCCCGCGAACACGCCGCGACCGACCTCGCGCTGCGCGCGACGGGCTACGGCCTGGCGGCCTGGCCGGTCGACGGCATGGACGCCACCGCCGTCGCCGCCGCGACCCGGCGCGCCGTCACCTCGATCCGGGCCGGAGGCGGCCCCTGCTTCCTGGAACTGCGCACCTATCGGTTCCGGGCGCATTCGCTCTACGACGCCGATCGATATCGCGACAAGGCCGAAATCGCGCGGTGGCGCGAACGCGATCCCCTCCGGCTGCTGACCGAACGGCTGCGCGACGCCGGAGAACTGACCGACGAGGACGTGCGGCGCTACGAGGCGCAGGCCGACGAGGAACTCGACGCCGCCATCGCCGCCGCCGAGGCCGCACCGGCCGAGCCGGTGTCCGAATTGACCCGGCACGTCTACGCGGAGCGGCCATGACCACCTATCGGGAGGCGATGCGGGATGCGTTGCGCGAGGCGCTGCTTCGCGACGAACGGGTCTTCCTCATGGGCGAGGATGTCGGCGCCTACGGCGGCTGCTTCGGCGTGAGCCGCGGACTGCTCGACGAATTCGGGCCCGAACGGATTCGCGATACGCCGCTGAGTGAATCGGCGTTCGTCGGCGCGGGGATCGGTGCGGCCCTGGCCGGCATGCGGCCCATCGTCGAGATCATGACCGTCAACTTCAGCCTGCTCGCGCTGGACCAGATACTCAACAATGCCGCCACGCTGCGGCACATGTCCGGCGGACAGCTCGGCGTGCCGCTGGTCATCCGGATGGCGACCGGTCCGGGCCGCCAGCTCGCCGCCCAGCACTCGCACAGCCTGGAGGCGTTCTACGCCCACATTCCCGGTCTGCGGGTGGTGTGCCCCGCCACCGTAGCCGACGCACGAGGCATGTTGTGGACCGCGCTGCAGGATCCGGACCCGGTGGTGATCTTCGAGCCGATCTCGTTGTACAACAGCGGATCCGAGCTGCCCGAGGACGCCGGTGCCGTCGATATCGACGCGGCGGCGATCCGGCGCGGCGGCACCGACGTCACCCTGGTCGCCTACGGCGCGACGGTGCCGGTGGCCCTGGCCGCCGCCGACCTCGCGGCAACCGAGGGTATCGCGGTCGACGTCGTCGATCTGCGCTCGCTGCGTCCGCTGGACGAGGCGACGGTGCTGGATTCGGTACGCCGCACCCATCGCCTCGTGATCGTGGACGAAGCCTGGCGCAGTGTCAGCATCGCCGCCGAGATCGCCGCTCGCGCAGCCGAATACGCCTACTACGACCTGGATGCGCCGATCGGCCGGGTATGCGGCGCCGAGGTGCCGATCCCGTACGCACGTCAACTGGAGGACGCCGCACTGCCGGACGCGTCCGGGGTGCTGGCCGCGATCCGGAAGGCGGTGGGATGACATGACCGAATTCCGGATGCCGTCGCTGGGCGCCGACATGACCGAGGGCACCGTGACGCACTGGTTCGTGCACCCCGGCGACCCGGTGAAACGCGGCGACATCGTCGCGGAGGTCGACACCACCAAGGCCGCGATCGAAATCGAATGCTTCGACGACGGTGTCATGGACGAGATCCGCGTGCCCGAGGGACGGACCGTTCCGGTGGGCGCCGTGCTGGCGACGATCACCGCCGGCGCCTCGAGCAGTGGGAACGGGAAGGTGGAGACCGTCCCGGAGGCGCGTGGCGAACCGGTGTCGTCCGTCGCGACCTCGGAATCGGCCGGACCGCCGGAATCGCGCGACCAGGCGGAATCGGTCGCGGCACCGTCTCCGGTCGCGGAACCCGCTCGGATGACACCCCTGATCCACCGGCTGGCCGAGGAGGCGGGACTGGATCCGGCGACTGTGCACGGCTCCGGGCCGGGTGGGCGGGTCCTGCGCGGTGATATCGAAGCCGCTGTCGCGCAGCATAATTCCGCGCCCGCGTCTGCGGCGGCGCCTGCACCCGCACCTGGGCGCGAGGCGGCGCCCGCACCCGCACCTGGGGAGGCGGCGCCCGCGTCCGCCTCCAGGCCCGCGCCCGCACCCGAGGAGGTGGACGCTGTCGCGCGGTCCGGGGCGCAGCCGGACGTCGCACGCGCCTCCGGTCTGGCGCGGCGACTCGCCGAAGCGCGGGGACTCGACCTGTCCGGGCTGTCCGGAACCGGTCCCGCCGGTGCCGTGCGCGCCCGCGACCTCCCGGCCGAGGGTGTCCCCGCACCCGCCGCGGCACAGCCATCGGAGGACGAGACGGTTCGCGCGGACACCGCCACCCCGCTCCCGGGCTCGCGCGACGCGGCGGCGATGCGCTCGGCGATCGCCGCGACGATGGCACGGTCCAAACGAACCGTGCCGCACTACTACCTGTCCGATGTCGTCGATGTCTCGGCGGCGGCCGACCGGCTGCGGGAGCGAAATGCCGGCGCGCCGCTCGCCGAGCGAATCGTGATGGCCGCCTTGTTGTTTCGCGCCGTGGCCGGGGCTGCCCGCCGGGTGCCGCAGCTCAACGGATATTGGATCGACGACGAGTTCCGTCCGGCGTCCGCGGTGCATCTCGGCGTCGTGGTGTCGCTGCGCGGCGGGGGCATCATCGTGCCGACGATTCCCGACGCCGACACCTTGGACGCGGCGGAGATGATGGCCGCGATGCGATCGGTGGTGCAGCGCGCCCGATCCGGCCGCCTGCGCTCCTCGGACGCGACCGCGGCCACCATCACGGTCACCAACCTCGGCGATCTCGGTGTGGAGTCGGTGTTCGGCGTGATCGCCGTGCCGCAGGT
This sequence comes from Nocardia sp. AB354, assembly GCF_049538315.1. Lineage (NCBI taxonomy): Bacteria > Bacillati > Actinomycetota > Actinomycetes > Mycobacteriales > Nocardiaceae > Nocardia > Nocardia sp. AB354. Next base: position 184,223 of record NZ_JBMVFU010000010.1, read on the forward strand.
CGCGATCGTCGGACTGGGCGCCGTCACCGACCGGCCGTGCGCTGTCGACGGTTTGCTCGGTGTGCGGCCGCAGGTGACCGTCACCCTGTCGGCCGATCATCGCGCCAGCGACGGCGCGACCGGCGCCCGATTCCTGCACACCGTCGCCGACCTGCTGCATCAACCCGAGGAGTTGTGAAGCCATGTCCACCACTGTTTCCCGGCAATCGGCCGACAGCGCGGTGCGTGCCGCACTGCGCGGATTCGCCACCGACGCCGAACTCACCGCACTCGGACCGGACGAGCCGCTGCGCACCACCCTGGAACTGGATTCGCTGGATTTCCTCACCTTCGTCGAACGGCTGTCGAATCTGCGCGAGGAGCCGATCGCCGAGGCCGACTATCCACGGCTGGCCACGATCCGCACCTGCGTCGACTTCCTCACCGGGAGTCCCGAGACGGGTGCCGGGGCGCGATGAGCACGTTGCGCATCATCCGCGGCAGCGCCAACCCGCCGCTGGCCGACGCCGTGGTCGCGCGAATCGGCGGGGATTCGCACGAGTGCTGCGATTCGCAGCCGACGGCCGGCGGCGAACGGCGTGTGGTGGTCGCCGACATCTCCGGCGACGATGTGTACATCGTGCAGCCGACGTCGCCACCGGTCGGTGAGCATATGGTCGAGTTGCTGCTGCTGCTCGACGCCTGCCGCCGCGCCGGCGCGGGACGGATCACCGCGGTGGTTCCGTACTTCGGTTATGCCCGTCAGGACCGGGGCACGGCGGGGGAGGCGATCGGCGCCAGGGTGGCGGCCGAGGCCATCGCCCACGCGGGCGCCGACCGGCTGGTCGTGGTCGACCCGCACACGCCCGCACTCGAGGCGATCTGCCCGGTGCCGGTCGAAATCCTGACCGCGGTGCCGCTGCTGGCGAGCGAACTGGAGCCGGCCATGATCGGCCGGGGTGTGGTCGTCGCCCCCGACCTGGGCGCCGGTGAGCGCGCCGAACACTTTGCCGCCGCCTTGCGCGCATCCGTCGCGGTGGTGCGTAAGCACCGGCTGAGCGATACGAGCGTGCGCGCACTCGATCTGCTCGGCGAGGTCAGCGGATGCCCCGTCGCCCTCGTCGACGACATGATCTGCACCGGGGCGACGATCGAGGCGGCCGCCCACCTGGTGCGGTACCAGGCCGCCGACACGCTCGTGGCGGCCACCCACGGCCCGCTGAGCGACGGGGCGGCGGCGCGTCTGCACGAACTCGGACTCCGCCGCATCGTCGTGACCGACAGCGTCTTTCACGATGCGGAGGCAGGGAAGATCGAGGTGTGCTCGATCGCGCCGCTGCTCGCCGACGCCATCATCGGATTGCACGAGGACCGCCGCCGCGGGTGACCGGCGAGAGCCGCCGCGCACGTTCCGCGCCACGCCGGGACAGGGGCGAAAGTCCCGGACGCGCGGGGACTCTCGTCACCGAAAGGTGAGGCCCGCACCGGGCCGGACGTCCCGGACAGCGACCCGATTGGCCACTTCCCGCGATGGCTTCCGATACTGCTCCTCGACTGTGATGCAGACCACAATAGAAGTGTCGAAGGAACCGGCGACGACGAGGTCGCCGCATCGGCAGGAGTCGGCCACAACGGTGTGGCGTGATTCGTCGGGGATGATCATTCGGGGGTGATCGGCAGTATCGGACAACGACCGATTCGCGGCTCCCGGACGAGGGTGAGCCGCGAATCACGTTGATGGAGGCTGGGTTTCGCGCTGTTCGGCATGGTGGACCGCCGGGCGAGCCCGGTGGGTCACCCGATGGTCTCGTCGGCCTTGCGATGCAGCCATTCCGACAGCGGTGCCGTGGGAGCGCCCGTGGCATCCGCGACGGGGCCGGGGCCGGGAACCGTTTCGGCGTGGGTGATCTCGTCGACGGTGAGCGCCAGCGCCGTCACCGTCCGCTCCTCGGCCGCATCGGCGAATCCGCCGGTGATCACGGCGTGACCGCCGTCGACCCGGATCGTCCACTGGCGGCGGCTGCCGGCGTAGTCGTCGAGCAGGGCGCGCACCTTCGCCTCCACGGCGGCGTCGTCGCGCATCAGGGTGCGCAGCAGATCCCGGCGTGCCACGATGCCGACCAGAATCCCCGCCTCGACCACCGGCATCGAACGCAACCGCCGGGTGAGCATGCGCGCGGCGACGGTGGCGAGGTCGGTTCCGGGCTCGATCACCTCGGCGGGGGTGGTCATCGCCGCCCCGACCGTCGCGTCCGGGGCAGGCGCCGAGAGCGCGTCCGATTCCGACAGCATGCCGACGACGTGCCCGTCCTCGTCGACGACCGGAAGGGCGGCGAAGCCGCGCTCGGTGAGCTGGGAAATCGCCTGGGGCAGTGGGGTTTCGGCGTGGACGGTGACCACGGGACGGCTGAGAATGTCGCGAGCGTACATGGCAGAACCTCCTGCATCGATCCTGGTTCCGGCCCGGAACACACACCAGGGACCGTCGGCTCCCATCCCTGGACGAAGGTCCCGCATCGGGCGCGGTGCGAGATGCGGGCCGCGCGGTCGAGATGAGGACTTTCGGCCGCATCGCGGCATCGGCCGTCGTCTCTACCGTGAGAACAACGGCCGAGCACCTCGCGGGCCGTCGCACGGAAGGAAGGGCGCCATGACCCCCGAACACAGCTCCGACATCCGCCATTCCGCCGCGGCCGCGGTCGTGGTGGGTGTCGACGGTTCCGGGCACGCCGGTCTCGCGGTGGACTGGGCCGCGGGGATGGCCGCGCAGCGCGGGCGGGAATTGCGCATCGTGCACGCGCTGGACCTGAACCGGCTGCAGCTCGGCATCGGCTCGCTCGATTCACCCGCGGCCGCCATGCTGACCGCGGCTCGCGAGCGCGGCGCCTCGTTGGTCGAACGGTCGGCGCAGCGAGTCCGGGCGGTGCTGCCGGGGCTGCGGATTTCGACCGCGGTCCTCGACGGTGACCCCGCCAGGGCGCTGGTGAACGCCAGCGCATCCGCCTACGCGGTGGTGCTCGCGGCCCACGGCACGAACCGGCTGGCCGGCCATTTCGGGGCCACGGTGTCGGCGGTGGCCGCCCATGCGACCGGGCCGGTGCTGGTGGTGCGGACCGATCCGCAGGAGAACCGCGTGCACACCGAGGGCCCCGTCGTGGTCGGCGTCGACGGCGGGCCGGTCAGCGAGGCAGCCATCGGCGCGGCCTTCGAGGAAGCCGCCGAACGCGGCGCCGAACTCGTCGCCGTGCACGTATGCCACGACGTCTACTACGGGCAGTTCGCCGATGATCCGCACATCCTGTATTCGGCTCGCGAGGTCGAGGTGCGGGAACGTGCCGTGCTGGCCGAACGGCTGGCAGGCTGGCAGGAGAAGTATCCGGATGTCGCCGTGGCGCGCCGGGTGTCGCTGGCCGATCCCGGTGCGGTGCTGCTGGAGTCGTCGAAATCGGCGCAACTGCTGGTGGTCGGGAGCCGCGGCCGGGGCGCGGTGCTCGGCGCGCTGCTCGGCTCCACCTCCCATTCGCTGGTGCAGCACGCCTGGTGCCCGGTCATGGTGGTGCATCCGCAGCCGTGACGCGCTCGCACCACCGGTGTCCCCGCCAGAGCAGCACTGCCCGCCTCGGGCCGCCTTTCGTCACTCGCGGCGGCGACCTTCGCATCTGCCGGTGACACGACGGAGCGCACGAGACTGAACCCACCAGCTCGGCAGATCGCCGGCATGTTTCGGAACGAGCCACCACCATGAACGAATTCGGACCGCTGGACACGGGTTTCATGGAGCTGGAGGACAGCGACCGCCACGTCAATATCGCCATCGCCGCGATCGCGATCGTCGCCGGGCCGGCGCCCAGCCGAGAGCGGTTCGACGAGACCGTGACCCGGGCGCTGGGCCGCAAGGAGCGCCTGCGCCAGCGGATGCGGCGCACACCGCTGGACATCACGGCGCCCAGCTGGGAGGACGACCCGGATTTCCGATTGTCCCGCCACGTCCGATGGACGGCGCTGCCCGGCCCCCGGGACGAGCAGGCGTTACGCGAGTTGGTGGGCGAGGAGCTCGCCCGCCGCCTCGATCGCGAACATCCGCTGTGGCAGGTCGTGGTGGTGGACAATCTCGCCGAGAACCGGTGGGCGGTGATCGTCAAGGCACACCACAGCATGGTCGACGGGATCGCCGGCATCACGGTGTTCGAAAGTCTCTGCGACGAAGAGCCGGAGGCGCCGTCCGAACTGCCGGTGCGGCCGCCGGACACCGCTGTGAGCCTGCGGGACACGGCGGGGACCGTGATCCGATTGCCTTACACCGCTTCCCGTTTCGCTGTCCGCACGGCCCGCACGCTGGTGCCGCTGCTGCGCGATACCGTGGTCCCGACCCCGACATCCTCGCTCAACGGCCCGCTGGGCCGCCGACGCCGGTATGCGGTGGCGCGGACCTCGCTGTCGCAGCTGCACGAGGTCGGCGCCGCGTTCGACGCGACGGTCAACGACGTCGCGGTGTCCGCGCTCGCCGGAGCGTATCGACGCCTGCTGTGCGCGCGCGGCGAAGAACCGCGGGCGGATTCGGTACGGATCGTGATACCGGTGTCGATGCGCTCGGCCGACGCGAAATACGCGATGGGTAACCGGGTCTCGGTCGTCATCGCCGCCTTGCCGGTCGATGTCGCCGATCCGGTACACCGCCTGCAGACGGTGCACGAACGCATCGTCCGCCATCGCGCGCGGGGCGAGGCGGAGGCGGAGGCGTCACTGCTGACGCTGGCCGGCCGGCTGCCCGCCGGCGTGGCGGCGTGGGCGTTCCGGCTGGCCACCCGCTTCCCGCAACGCGGCATCAGCGCGCTCGCGACCAACGTCCCTGGACCGCGCCACCGGCTGAGCATGGCGGGCGCCGAGGTCGAGCAGGTCTGGCCCGGAATTCCGGTGGCCATGCGGCTGCGCACCACGGTCGCGATGCTGAGCTACGCCGGCCAGTTCACCTTCGGGATCACCGGCGACTACGACACCACTCCCGATATCGAGCTGATCCCGGCGGCCGTCACCGACGAGATCGAGACGCTGCTGGCCCGCGCCCGCGCCACCGCCTGAACCGGCCCCACAAGCTAGGACGGCTCGGACACCGGCGAGGGCTCGGGCGGCGACGACTCGGGCGCCGGCGACGGCTCGGGTGCCGACGGCTCCGGCACCCGGTGCCGCAACACCCACCGATACACCTCGTCGCACCCCCAGACGATGAACGGGAACGGGACGACGAACGCGATCATCCACGGTGCGAGGGCCGCGGTGCCCAGGACGTCCTGCAGCGGCGGCACGTACACCACCACGGCGGTCAGCACCAACTCGAAACCTATGCCCCACAACAGCATCGGATTCGAGAACACCCCGATCGACCGCAGCGACGCGCGTTCGGTGCGGGCCGCGAAGGCGGTGCCGATCTGGCCCGCGACCATGCCGACGAACAACATCGTCACGGCCTGCCGGTAGGCATGGTGCAGTGCGGATCCGGGCCCGGTGGGGTCGCCGGGATGCCAGCCCGCCGAGATCAGGACGGCGAAGAAACCGGCGAGGGCCAGGACGGCGCAGATCAGTCCCAGGAACAGCCAGGCGCGCAACAACATCCGGCGCCGGATCACCGGCTCGCCGCGGGGCCGCGGCGGCCGTCGCATGATGCCCGGCTCCGCGCGTTCGCGGCCCAGCGCGAGGGCGGGAAGCGTTTCGGTGCCCACATCGAAGGTCAGCAGCAACGGCACCGTCAGCGGAACGGGCACCGCGCCACCGGACAGCGCGAACACCAGGAACGGCAGCACCTCGGGTGTGGCGTGGGCGAAGATGTAGAAGATGAACTTGCGGATGTTGTCGTAGACCCGGCGTCCGGACTCGACCGCCGCGGCGATGGTGGCGAAGTCGTCGTCGGTGAGCACCATCGTCGACGCCTCGCGGGCGACGTCGGTTCCGCTGCGGCCCATGGCGATTCCGATATCCGCGCGCCGCAGCGCGGGCGCGTCGTTGGCGCCGTCGCCGGTCATGGCCACCACGTGCCCGGTGGCGCGCAGGGCGTCCGCGATGCGCAATTTGGCTTCGGGTGAGGACCGAGCGAAGATCACCTCGTCGGCGCCGGCGAGAAGATCGTCGAGCTGGGCTTCGCTCATGGCGTCGAGTTCGGGGCCCGTGACGATGACCGGGGTGCCGTGCACGATGCCGACCTGGCGGGCGACGGCGGCGGCCGTCGCCCCGTGATCGCCGGTGATGACGATGATCCGGATTCCCGCGGTGCGGCAGCGGGTTACGGCGCCCGGTACCTCCCGGCGTGGGGGGTCGACGATGCTGACGACCGCCAGCAGGGTGAGATCGGTCTCGGCCGCGGCGGGTGTCGCCGGATCCGGGCGGCCCGCGGGCAGGGGCCGGTCGGCGATGGCGAGCATCCGGTATCCGTCGTGCGCCCGCGCGTCGACGGCGGCGAGAACTTCGGCTCGCCGCCGCTCGGTCAGCGGGCGGGTGGTTCCGTCCGGGGCGAGTTCGGCCGTGCACAGCGGAACGACGGTTTCGGGCGCGCCCTTCACATGGACGGTGTGCACGCCGCGGGCGTCGTCGAGGGTGGACATGCGTTTGCGTACGGAGTCGAAGGCGAACTGCCGCAATCGATGTCCATCCGGGCCCGCCGGATCGAGAGCTGTCGCCGCGGCGAGGACGGCGATATCGGTCGCGTCGCCGGCGAGCTCCCCGGTCGGTGCCGGATGGGCGTTGTTGCAGAGCGTCATCGCCCGCGCCGCCCGGCGCACCGGTTCCGCGACGTCGGTGGCGGCGAAGGGGTCGATCTCACCGGAGGCGGTGGCGATGGTGATCACCCGCATCCGGTTCTCGGTGAGGGTTCCGGTCTTGTCGGTGCAGATCACGTCCGTGGAACCCAGCGTCTCCACCGCCGAGAGGCGTTTGACCACCGCGCCGCGGGCCGCCAGCTGGCGCACCCCGATGGCCAGGGCCAGGGTGATCACCGGCAGCAGCCCCTCGGGCACGTTGCCCACCAGCAGCCCGACGGCGAAGATCACCGCGTCGAGGAACGGCAGCCCGGCCCCGAAGATCGCCAGCGGGATGAACGCCGCGCCGAGCAGTACCGAGATCGCGGCGATCAGCCACGCCACCCGCCGCACCTGGTGTTCGAGCGGACTCTCCTCGGTGCGCACCCGCTCCGACAGCGAGGCGATCCGGCCCAGTTCGGTGCGCATCCCGGTGGCGAAGACGACGGCCGACGCCTCACCCTGGGTGCACGCGGTGCCGCTGAAGATCACGTCGGTGGCATGCAACAGCGGCACGGTGGAATCGACCGGCCCGGCGCTGCGGTGGACCGGCACCGACTCCCCGGTCAACGCCGACATATCCACCTCGACGGCGCCGTCGAGCAGGCGGGCATCGGCCGAGATCTTGTCCCCTTCGGACACGATCAGCACATCGCCGGGCACCAGGTCGGCGGTGTCCACGCTCCGGCGCGACCCGTCGCGAACAACGGTGGCGTGCAAAGGGATGAACGCGGCCAGCGCCTCGACGGCATGTTCGGCGTGGCGCTCCTGGACGAATGCGAAGACGGCGTTGAGCACGATCACCGACAAGATCGCGATCGCGACCGCTTCGATGCCGACGGAGAACGCCAGTGCCGCCGCGGCCCACAGCAGGAGTGCGAGCGGGTGGGTGAACTGGCGCAGCAGCTGTCGTGGCCATTGCCGGGTGCCTCGGCGACGCAGCGTATTGGGCCCGGCGTGAATCAGCCGGCGTTGCGCCTCGCGGGTGGACAGGCCGCCGCGTGAACTGCGTAGATCCCGCAGCAGCAGGTCCAGCGGTTCGGTGGCTTCGACCTGAGCGGGCACCTCGGCCGCGCGGTCGGTATCCGGAGAGACGGAGCCGAGCACGGTCGATCAGCCCGGCCGTCGTGCGGTGCTGCGGACCATGATGCCTCCCTCCGGCACTCGGCCGGGTTCGGTGACGTTTGCTCCTACTCGACTGTAGAAGCAGCGCTCGCACCGGACACGGGACTTCGGTCACCACCGCGGCCGACCGGAATGCCCTACTCGGTGGTCCGCCGATCCCGTGAGATGGACCGTATGCCGATCGTCACGCTCACGATGAATCCCGCGATCGATAGTGCCGCCCGCACCGAGCGGGTCCTTCCGACCGACAAGATGCGCTGTAGCGCACCGCGATTCGACCCGGGCGGCGGCGGCATCAACGTCGCTCGCACGGTCGCGGCCCTCGGTGAGCCCGTCACCGCGATCTATCCCGCCGGTGGGCACACCGGTGTCTTCCTCGAGCAATTGGTGCGCGCGGCGAATATCCCCTCACACGCCGTGGCCACCGCCGAGCCGAGCCGGGAAAATCTGGCCGTGTTCGCCGACGACACGGGGGAGCAGTACCGATTCGTCTTCCCGGGGCCGCGGCTGACACCGGCCGAACAGCACCGCTGCCTGGCGGCGGTGGAGCACTGCGCGCCCGGAGCGGATTATGTCGTGGCCAGCGGCAGCCTGCCGCCCGGCGTCGAGTCCGACTACTATCAGATTCTCGCCGATGTGGCTGCGGCACAAGGTGTTCCGATGATTCTCGACACCTCCGGGGCCGCGCTGCGGGCGATCCGGCGCGGCGTCTTCCTGATCAAGCCGAGCGTGCGGGAGCTCGCGCAGCTGGTCGGGCGCGCGCTGCCCGATCGCGAGGCACAGGCTGCCGCGGCCCGCGAACTCGTGCACGCCTCGGTCGCCGAGGTCGTCGTCGTGTCGCTCGGCGCCGAGGGGGTACTGGCGGTCACGGCCGAGCGATCGCAATGGTTCGCGCCGATACCGGTGCCGGTGCGCAGCGGGATCGGCGCGGGGGACGCGATGGTCGGCGGCATCACCGTCGGCTTGACGCGCGGTTACGAGCTCGACGACGCGATCCGATTGGGTATCGCCGCGGCGACCGCCGCCCTGACCACCTCGGGCACCGCTCCCGGGCTGCGCTCGCGGATCGAGCAGCTGTACGAGGAGCAGACGCGGGCCGCGGCGCCGGTAGCCGAAATGGGCTGATCGCAGGCGCGCCCGACCGCGATGTGCCGAGCTACGACGGGCCGAGCCGCAAAACGACGTGGACGACCTCGTCGTCGCGATGGGCCGACATCGGCAAATCGATGTCCATCAGCAACTGCATCATCTTCGAATTCGTGGCCAGGATGTCGCCCGCGAGCCGGGCGATGCCGTGCCGTCGTGCGTCCTCGCCCAGCCGCGTGAGCAGGGCAGTGCCGATACCCGACTGCTGGTCCTCATGGGCGACCACCATGGCCACCTCGGCGCAGTCGGTGTCGGGCAGCACGACGTAGTTCGCCACCCCGATGAGCCGACCGCCCGAGAAGGCGCCGAAGGCACAGTGCCTCGGGTCGTTCAGCGATATGGCGGCCGCCAGTTGTTCGAGATGTTTCGGCCGTGCGCCGAAGAACCGGTAGTAGCCGTCGCGCTGATCGAGCGTCGCGTGCAGATGCCGGACCGCATCGCAGTCGCCGGGGGCGAGACGGCGGTAGGTGACGTCGGTGAGGTCGACGGCCGGCTCCGCGGTCACGCGTCCCCCCGTCCGATCGTGTGCCGATAGCTGCGCAGCGCGGCTGCGACGGTCTCGTCCTCGGAGGCGGTGGTGTCCAGGACCACCGCACCGGGCCACGGGTCGCGATCCGCGGCCATGGCCGCCGCGACGGCGGGTGTGGCGTCGGATTCGGATCCGCTGCGTGCCGCGATGCGTGCGGCGGCGACGGAAGCCGGTGCACTACAACAGAGTTCGATGAGATCCGCCGCGGTGTCGGTCGCGAGCCGAGACGCTCGGCGTCGTTGCGCCTCGTCGATCCAGCTGGCGTCCAGAACGACCGAGCGGCCGGCGGCGAGCAGAGTCTGCGCCTCGGCGCACATGACCGTGTAGACGTGATCGCGGGCGGCGGGCGTGTAGGCGCCGTGGTCGTACTCGCCGGCCGCACCGTCCAGCACACCCTCGGCGCGCGCCACGGCGCGAATGTGGTCGCTGGACAACAGGATCGCGCCGGTCGCCGCGGCCAGGCGGCGGGCGATCGTCGATTTGCCGGTGCCCGGCAGGCCGCCGACCAGGACCAGGCGCACCGCGCCGGCGGCGAGGTGGCGCAGGGCGACCTCTACGTGCCGGACCGCACTCGCCGCCGCGTGGTGCTCCCCCTGCCGCAATCGCACGCAGTCGACCTTCGCGCGTACCGCCGCCCGGTAGGCGATGTAGTGGTGGTACAGCGAGTCCGGCGCCGGGTCGCCGGTCGTTTCGAGATACTCCTCGACGACGGCCCGGCCGAGCTCCGGATACCCGAGGCGTTCCAGATCCATGGCCAGGAAGCAGATGTCGTCGAGCCGATCGACGTGGCGGAGTTCGTCGTCGAAGTCGAGGCAGTCGATGACCCGCACGCCGTCGTCGGTGACGAAGATGTCGTCGGCGCGCAGATCCCCGTGACCGTCGACGATGCGCCCGGTGGCGATGCGCTTGTCGAACAGCGCCTTCCGTCCGTCGAGGTAGCGCATCGCCAGTTCGGTCAGCTCTCGTACCGCGGCCGGTTCGATCGGGGGATGGGTCATTCCGGACAGCAACGACATCCAGCGCTCGCGCACCGCCGTGACCGTCGCCGCGCGATCGATCGCCGGTCCGGTCGACGCCCGGTCGTGCCAGGCGGCCACGTCGTGTACCAGAACCGAGAGGATGTCGCGCGCGACGGCCGGGTCGTCGAGGCGACGCGACAACCGGGTGGCGTCGGGGAGCCGGCGCATCACCAGCACCGGTTCGTCCGCATCGGTCGTCGGATCCGACAGGTGCCCGATGCCGAGGTAGACATCGGGGGCGAATCGCCGGTTGAGTTCGAGTTCGCGCATGCAGGCGGCTTCGCGCGCGGCCCGCGTGGAGAAGTCGAGAAAGTCGGTCCGCACCGGCTTCTTGACCTTGTAGGCGCGGTCTCCGTACAGCACGACCACCGCCGAATGAGTTTCGGCGAGTGCGGCGAAGGGATCGTTCGTCTCCATCGGTACCAGCGTCGCCGATGGCCCGGGAATTCGTGATGGACCAAAGTCACCGGAATGTGGTCCATGCGGCCCGTGGTGCGTCGATGCGCTGGGTGCCGGGGCAGGAAATGCCGGAAACCGGAGACCATCAAGGCCTTTCGAATCTGCCGGGCGGCCGGGGCCGCCATACAGGATCGAATCACGGACTTCGACCAGTGAGGCGGCCACCATGACGATCGAGCAACCGCTACTGCGCCCGCTCTCCCGACCCGCGGCGCTGTGGCGCCGGTGGGTGGCGGCCGTGACGGTCGGGGAATTCCTCGGCTTTCTCGCCCCGGCGACCGCCGCCGCGGCGACCGCGCATGCCGGTGCCGGTGTCACGGCCGCCGCGATGCTGACCGCCGGTGCGGTGGAGGGGGCGGTCCTGGGTGCGTTCCAGTCCTCCGTGCTGCGATCCGCGCTGCCGCACTGGCGCACGGCGCCCTGGATCGGGGTCACGGCGGCGGCCGCGGTGGTGGCGTGGACGCTGGGGATGATGCCGATGCTCTTCGGTGAACAGGTCGCACGGTGGCCGCTGTGGGTGCAGATTCCGGCGGTGGTGGCCGCGGGCCTGGTCGTGGTGTTCTCCCTGGGTGTCGCTCAGTGGACGGTGCTGCGCCACTACTGCGCGCGAGCGGCATTGTGGCCCTGGGGCAACGCCATCGGCTGGATCGCCGGGTTGTGCGTGTTCACCGCGGTGACCACCCCGTGGTGGCAGCCCGGGCAGTCGGCGGCGCAGATCGCCGCGATCGGGGCAGTGGGCGGGCTCGCCATGGCGGCCGCCGTCGCGGTGGTCACCGGGGTCTTTCTGGTCCGCACCATCGGGGAGGGCGAGGGTCGAACGCGAGGGTGAGGACGCGGCTCACCCGGTCATGGTCGCGCGCGGGCCGTGGATTCGCGGAAATGGGTGCAAAACCAGTCGCGGGCCAGTTCGGCCACCGCTTCCAGCGTGCCGGGCTCGGCGAACAGATGGGTGGCGCCGGGCACGATCTCGACGCGTGTCTCGCACGTCATCGCTCGCTGGGCGAACCGGTTCAATTCGATTACCGTCGGGTCGTTTCCACCCACGATCAACAGGGTCGGCGCTCGCACGGCGGTCAGATAAAGGTCGGCGAGGTCGGGCCGGCCGCCGCGAGAGACGACGGCGGCGATGCCCAGTTCCGGCGCGGCGGCCGCCCGCAGCGCGGCGGCGGCCCCGGTGCTGGCGCCGAAGTACCCGATCGGAAGGTCGTCGGCGTAGTGCAGCCCGGTGAGCCACCGCGTGACACCCGCCAGCCGATTCGCCAGCAGGCCGATATCGAAGACATTGGCGCGGTCGAGCTCTTCGGCGGGGGTGAGCAGATCGAACAGCAACGTTCCGAGTCCTGCCCGCTGGAGGACGGTGGCGACGAATCGGTTGCGCGGACTGTGCCGGCTGCTGCCGCTGCCGTGCGCGAAGATGACGACGCCCGTCGCGGCTTCCGGGACCGTCAGGTGGCCGCTCAGTTCGGCCTTCCCGACGGTGATGGTGACCTCGTCGTCGACCAGCGGTGGATCGTCGGAATCGGCCACACCGGGTCGTTCCCGGGCGGCGACCGCCGCCCGGGCGAGCAGATCGACCACTTCGGCGTCGCTCGTCTGCCCGAAGTGCCGGTACCACTGGCCGACCGCGTCGAAGAGCAGCGGCGTTTCCAGACAGACGATCTCGTCTGCTTCCGGCCGCAGCGACGCCAATGCCTCGCGCGGGGCGACCGGAGTCGCGAGGACGATGCGGGCGGCGCCGCGGGCACGGGCCACGCGGCAGGCGGCGCGGGCGGTGGCCCCCGTCGCGATGCCGTCGTCGACGAGCACCACGGTCCGGCCACGCAGCGGCGGTCCGTCGCGCCCCTGCCGGTACATGTCGACGCGACGCGCAAGTTCCGCGCGTTCGTGCTTCTCCACCGCATCGATGTCGTCCTCGGACAGCCCGGTGCGGCGCACGACCAGGGTGTTGATTACCCGGGTGTCGTCCTCGCCGATCGCGCCGAAGGCGAGTTCGGGCTGATAGGGGACGCCCAGCTTGCGGATCACCAGCACGTCCAGCGGCGCGCGCAGTGCCCGCGCCACCTGGAAGGCGACGGGCACTCCGCCGCGCGGCAGGCCCAGCACGACGACATCGGTATCACGCAGGGCCATCAGGTGCGTCGCGAGCTTGCTGCCCGCCTCGACGCGATCACGAAACACCATCGAATGCCTCCTGCCGGGTTCTTGCGAAGCCCGCGGGCAGCACCGCATGCCGGCTCGGCACGGCCCACGCCCTGGCGCTACGGCGACCACCGGACCTCGGCGCGGAGTCCGAGGAGGTCCTCACCGATCTCACCGACCGGGTCGCCGACGTGCTCATCGGGTCTCATACGGCAACTATCCGCGTTCGCTCGCTCCGCCGAATCGTGCCGAAGGCTCCGATGCGTGGGACGTTGGTCAATTTTCTCGCCGGAACCCTCCCTCGCGCTGCCGAGGGGCCGGCGCCGCCGCGGCGTGCGGGAATGTCACCGGTTCGTCGGTGGCGTGGCACGCATCGGGAAGCTCAGGGGCGGGGCAGCGTCCCGATGGGGGTGCGATCGGGCATTGCGGTGTGCGCCGCTCGGGCCAGCGGCCGCAGCAACTCGGCGAGGCGTCCGGTCGCCGCGGACCCGATCTCCCGCCACGGCCGCGCGGCCAAATCGTCGGTGCGCCTTTCGATCTCGTCGAATTCGGCGCGACCGGCCGAGGTGGGCCGACCGTCCGCGTCGAGCCAGCCCCGGTCGGTCAGGCCCGCGATCGCGCGATCCCACTGCTCGTCGCCCCACCCGCGAGCCGGTTGCAGGATGTCGCGTCCGGAATCGGTGGCGGCGCGCCAGGCCAGACTCTGACATCCGGTCAGTCCGGCGGTGGTCAGCGCGGCGACATGGCCGTCACCTCGGTGCTCGCGCAGCACCGTGCAGGCGTGCCACAGGACCGACAGCGGTTCGCCGGGCCAGGTCAGGTCGGCATTGGCGGCGGCGAGAGGTTTGCCTTCGAGTTCGACCGCTGTCGCGGCCCGCCGGGCCAGTTCGGCCGCCTCGGCGTACTCCTCGTCGGTTCCGCCGAGCCGGATCAGCGCGGCGCGGGCGCCGGCGGAGCGGGCCGCGAGCACTCGCTGCGGCGTCGCCAGCTCCCACACGCCCGGCAGCGCGCGAGCCACCATGGCGGGGGAGAAGCCGAAGAAGGCCGCCGTCACCACGCCGGGACCGACCGGCCCGAACGGCGCCGATCGGCCGCCGAAATAACCGCGCCAGAAGCCGCGCAGACCCGCCTGCTCGAATTCGGCCCGGCATTCCGGGGCGAAATAGGTCACCGCGTGGATCGGCTCGAACACCGCCCACATCTCGCGTGCTGAAATCACCCGCACCCCTTGTCTGTTCGCATCCTCCGGCAAGTGGATCACCTCGATCCTAGGTACCTCCGGAATCCCGCCACCCCGCCACCGCCATCGCGGTCAGGTCGGGATGAGGGCGAGCCCGACCACGCCGAGGACGTACACGACGAGCACGGTCAGCGAATCCGGTCCCATCCGCAACCATTGGCGGCGGGGACGGAACACCAGGCCGGTCATGTAGACGAGGGTGAGCACGCCGCCGAGGGCGGTGAGGTAGATATCGGTGTTGTGTGCTCGAGGAAGCACCGACGACCCCGAGAGCAACGTCGCGAGCAGAAACAGCACCGGGAGGAATGCGTTTCCGCCGAAGATGTCGCTGACGGCGAGTTTGTAATCACCCATGCGCGTGGAGGTCAGTCCGGTCGACAGTTCGGGCAGTGAGGTGGCCGCGGCCAGCACCGTGGCGCCGAAGACGACTCCCGACATTCCCCAGCGGCCGAACAACTCCTCACCGCTGCGCTCGATGCACACGCCCGCGGCCAGGGTGACCACGGCGGCCCCGGCGAAGATCAGCGCCGTCCGGCCGGTGCCGACCCCGCGACGCGTGGCGTGATCCTCCTTGGTGGCCGTGGAGTGCCCGGCCGGACGGTCCTGGCCCCCGGGCGCGTCGCCGGCCTCGTGCCACGGCAGGCTGCGTCCCGCCCGGCGCAGCAGCAGCAATCCGATGGCCCACAGCACCGCGATGAGCACGACTCCCGGCGTCATCCGCCAGGCGATGACGTCGGACGGCATCTGGGTGGACATCACGACGAGCAGCAGCAACGCCACGACCAGCGCGCCTTCCAGCAGCAGCGTCAGCGAGGCGGCCAGATAGGTCAGCGGCGCGCGCGGGCGGACACCGGCGGCGTCGAGCGCGACGAGGACGACGGTCTGCAGTGCGATCCCGCCGAGAATATTGCCGACCGCCACGTCGAGCTGATGCGCGAGCGCCGCACTGGCGGTGATCGCGATCTCGGGCAGATTGGTGGCGACGGCCAGTAACAGGACCCCGCCGAGCGCCTCACCGAGGTGCCAGCGCTGCGACAGCACATCCGTGGTGCCGGAGAGTTTCACGCCGGCCACCCAGATGGCCGCGGCGCAGGCCAGGAAGATCAGCAACAGCAACGGCGAAGACAGTGCGCTCATGATGGCGCAGTCATAGCCGCGGTCCCCAGGATTCAAACTGGGCACATCCGCCCACGGGCCACGGCTCGGCGAGCGATGTAGCCCATCTCACACCGACGGCGCGCAGCGGCCGTCAGCGTGCCCGATTCGAAGCGAAACATGCTGTACGAGAAGTGTTTTCGTGGTGAATCGCACCACCGGGTGCGCTGCCGGTGTAGCGCGGCCGTGAGCGGGTAGCCGCCGGAAGTGCGTAATCGACGGGGGCGGTGGCGGCGGGCGGCGAGATGCGGTGCCCGGAACCGGCCGCCGATGTGGATCAAGGAGGGCTGATGCGGACGGTGACGTCCATGCCGCAGCAGATCACCGTGGACGAACAGGTGTGGATTCCGATGCCGGACGGGGTGCGGCTGGCCGCCAAGGTGTGGCGGCCGGTCGCCTCCGACGACGCCCCGGTCCCCGGCATCCTCGAATACATCCCGTATCGCAAGCGGGATCTGAGCGCGGTGCGGGATTCGATTCACCACCCGTATCTCGCCGGCCACGGCTACGGCTGTGTCCGCGTCGACCTGCGCGGCACCGGCGAGTCGGAGGGAGTGCTCGCCGACGAATACCTGGAACGAGAGCATCTCGACGCCGAAGCGGTGCTCGCCTGGATGGCGGCGCAGCCGTGGTGCAACGGCCGGCTCGGAATGATGGGCATCTCCTGGGGCGGCTTCAATTCGCTGCAGGTGGCGGCCCGCAAACCCGCGGGGCTCGAGGCGATCGTGATCTCCTCGTTCACCGACGATCGCTATTCCGACGACATGCACTACATGGGCGGCGCCCTGCTGTCGGACAACATCGCCGAATCGGCGACGATGTTCGCCTACAGCACGCTGCCGCCCGATCCCGCGCTGGTCGGCGAGCGATGGCGGGAGATGTGGCTGGAACGGCTGGAGAACTGCAGCCTTTGGGCCGCGAACTGGCTCGAGCACCAGCGCCGCGACGACTACTGGCGGCGGGCGTCGGTCTGCGAGAACTACGCCGACGTCCAGATTCCGGTGCTGGCCTCCAGCGGCTGGGCCGACGGCTATTCCAACGCCGTCGCACGGCTGCTCGAGAACCTGGAAGTTCCGCGCAAGGGCCTCATCGGCCCGTGGTCGCACAAATATCCACATCTCGGCGAACCCGGCCCCGCGATCGGCTACCTGCAGGAGGTGGTGCGCTGGTGGGACCATTGGCTCCGCGATATCGACAACGGCGTGATGGACGGGCCGATGCTGCGCACGTGGATGCAGGAGAGCGTGCCGCCGTCCACGTCCTACGAACAGCGGCCTGGCCGCTGGGTCGGTGAGCCGGCGTGGCCCTCACCGCACGTGCGGGCCGTGGCGCACCCACTGGCACGCACTCGGATCGCGCGCCCGGACGAGCCGGTGGCCCCGGCGGCGCTCGCGGTCGAGTCGCCGCTGTCGGTGGGACAGTTCGCCGGGAAGTGGGCGTCCTACAGCGCTCCGCCGGATCTGCCCTACGACCAGCGCGAAGAGGACGGCGGCTCGCTGGTGTTCGACACCGACGCGCTGACCGAACGCTGCGAGATCCTGGGCGCGCCGACCGTGACGCTGGAGGTGTCGGCCGACAAACCGGTGGCGATGGTCGCGGCCAGGCTCTCGGATGTCGCCCCGGACGGCCGCGCGACCCGGGTCACCTACGGCCTGCTCAACCTGACCCACCGCGACGGGCACGACGAACCGGAGCCGCTGGAACCGGGTCGGCGCTACCGCGTCACCGTCCAGCTCAACGCCGTGGCCCAGGCCTTCCCGCCGGGTCACCGGATCCGGTTGTCGCTGTCGACGTCGTACTGGCCGCTGGCGTGGCCGCCGCCGGAACCGGCCCTGGTCACCGTGTACACCGAAGGCAGCGCGCTGACGCTGCCGATCCGCCCGGTCGCCGAATCCGACGATGTCGCGGTGCGCCCGTTCGAAGAGCCGGAAGGCGCCGAGCCGATGCGCACGACGCAGATCAGCCCTGGCGAGCAGAAATGGACGGTCTCGCGCGACCTGATCGAATACCGGTCCGCGCTCGACATCGTCAAGGACGCCGGCCTCGTCCGCTTCGACGAGCACGATCTCGACGTCGACCGCCGCGTCCACGAACGCTACAGCTGGAAGGCGGACGAATTCTGTTCCGCCACAGCGGAAACGTCGTGGTCGATGAGTTTCGCCCGCGGCGACTGGCGGGCCCGCACCGAGACCCGGACCCGCGTCACCTGTACCTCGACCGAATTCCTCGTCCACGCCGAACTCGACGGATTCGAGGGTGAACAGCGAATGTTCTCGCGGAACTGGAAGAGGGTGATCCCCCGTGACCATGTTTGACCTGGAGCCGGTGGCCCCGGTGAACCACGCGAAACCGAGTCTGCGCAGCCGGATGCTGATCGCCGGCATGCGAATGACCCACGCGGACAAGACCTTTGCCGACGCGCACGCGCTACGGGAGAGCATCCGCAAGAGCCAGCGGCCCGACCGCGACCGCCCGCCGGCCGAATTGCACACCCATTACTGGGTGACGCGCCGCACCATGCAGGGCCGGCCGGTCTACACCATCCGGCCACTCGAGGGCGGCACCTCGCGCCACGTCCTCTACCTGCACGGTGGCGCCTACGTGCACCAGATCCAGCACGACCACTGGAAGTTCCTGGCGCGACTGGTCGACCGGACCGGATGCAGCGTCACCGTGCCGCTCTACCCGCTCGCGCCCGCACACCACGGCGACGACACGGTGGCCATGGTGCGCGCCGTGCACGACGAGGTTTTCGCGCACACGGCCTCGGAGAACAAGGTGTTCATGGGTGATTCCGCCGGCGCCGCGCTGGCGCTGGTGCTGGCGCGCGAGCTCGGCGCGTCGGAGGCGGTCACGCCCAAGGAGGTCGTGATGATCTCACCGTGGCTCGACGTGACCATGACCGATCCCATGGCCCGGGCTCTCGAGCCGTGCGACCCCTACCTCGGCGTCGCGGGACTGGCCGAGGCCGGTCGCCTGTACGCGGGTGACCTCGACCGGTGCGATCCGATGATCAGCCCGCTGAACGCGCCCGCCGCGACGCCCGGGCGCCTCAACCTGTTCGTCGGCACCCGCGACATCCTGCTGGCCGATGCCCGGCGCTTCCGGGCGCGGTGCGTGCGTGAGGGTGTCGAACTCGCCTACTTCGAATATCCGGGAATGTTCCACGCGTGGCATCTCTCGGATGTTCCCGAGGCGCGGCACGCGATGCGCCGGCTGGTGCGGATCGTGCAACGCCCGGCGCCCCGGCCGGATGCCGGGGAATCGATGCACGCGCCCGTGGAAAACATTTCGAAATGAGGAATTCGTGAGCAGTGCCGACATCTTCGTAATCGGTCTCGACGACGGAAATCTGCGCACCCTCGAGCAGATTCCGGATGCGCAGCGGTTCCGGTTCCACCCACTGCTCGGAATCGAGGAAACGCAGGAGGGCGAGATTCCGATCGAGGACCTGTTGTACAAAGCGCAGGAAACACTGAAGGACTTCGACGGCGATATCGCGGCTGTCGTCGGTTACTGGGATTTCCCGGTGACCGCCCTGGTTCCGATGTTGTGTGAACAGTTCGGACTGCCCAGCGCCGATCTCGAGGCAGTGGTCAAATGCGAGCACAAGTACTGGAGCCGGATCGAGCAGAGCAAGGTGATCGACGAGATCCCGAAGTTCGGAATCGTCGATCTCGACGGTGAGGCCCGGCTGCCCGAGGGGATGAACTATCCGGTGTGGCTCAAGCCCGTCAAGTCCTTCTCCTCGGAACTGGCGTTCCACGTCCACGACGATCGCGAGTTCGAGGCGGCGGTCGAACAGATCCGCGAGGGCGTCGGCCGCGTCGGCAAACCGTTCGAATTCGTACTCGACCGGATCGAACTTCCGCCGGAGATCGCCGCGATCGGCGGCCAGGCCTGCCTGGCCGAGGAAACGCTCACCGGAGTGCAGGCCGCGACCGAGGGATACGTCTATCGCGGGCAGGTCACCGTCAACGGCGCCCTGGATTCGATCAACTATCCGGATACGCCCTGCTTCCTGCGGCATCAATATCCGTCCCAGTTGCCGCCCGAGATCGTGGCGCGGATGACCGATATCTCCGAGCGCGTCATAGCGCAGATGGGCCTGGACAATTCGACCTTCAGCATCGAATTCTTCTGCGAGCCGGAAACGGGACGGGTCTCGGTCCTGGAGATCAACGCCCGCCATTCGCAATCGCACGCCGACATGTTCTACGCCGTGGACGGCGTGCCCAATCACCACTGCATGGTGCGACTGGGCCTCGGTCTCGATCCGCGGCTGCCGAAGGGCCAGGGCCGCTACGACATCGCCGCCAAGTGCTACCACCGCCGCTTCTCCGACGCGATCGTGACCAGAATTCCCACGGCGGCCGAGATCGAGCGGATCGAGGACGACATTCCCGGCGTCACCATCGAAGTGGTTCCCAGCGAGGGAACCCGGCTGTCGGATATGCCGGCGCAGGACAGCTACAGCTACGAACTGGCGGATCTCTTCATCGGCGCCGACAGCGAAGCGGATCTGATCGCCAAATACGAACGCTGTGTCGAGTCCCTGCACTTCGAATTCGACGAGGAGGGCTAGGCCCGCACCGGCGGCGGCGGGCCCTCACCGCCGGCGCGCGGTGCCGACGACCAAGGGCACGATGGTCGGTACCACGGTCGGCATCCGGGTGTGTTCGATGACCTCGATATCGAAATCGGCTGCCGCGAGCAGACTTTCGAAGTCGCGATTGGCGTGGCAGCCGTCCGCGAGGCGTCGTTGCAGCGGGGTGAGCAGGTCCTGGACGCCCGCGCGCAGGCCGGTTCCGCGGACGTGTTCGTGGAACAGGAAGCGGCCGCCGGGACGCAGTACACGATGGACCTCGCGCAGCGCCCGGGCCGGGTCACGCACCGAGCAGAAGACCAGGGAGGCGGTCACGGTGTCGAAACTGGCGGCCGGGAAGTCCAGCCGGTGCGCGTCGCCGTCCACGACGGTGACGGGTGCGGAGAGGGCGTCGGCGCGGGCTGCCAAGCGGGCGCGTAGCGCCGGATTCGGTTCGAGCAGGACGAGTTCGTCCAGGCCGTCCGGATAGTGCGAGACGGACAGGCCGTCGCCGGCCCCGATTTCGAGGGTGCGACCGGATGCGTGGGTGAGCTGGGTGCGGCGCAGATCGGCCTGTCCGGCCCGATCGACGCGGGCCATGAAGCCCGGATACCAGCTGGCGAAGAATCGTTCGCCGAACGTTGCTGTGGTCATGGTGTACGAGTGTGGCCGGTGTCGGCCCTTCGCGTCATGGCCGTTTCGGGCCATAATCGATGCCGGATGATGCGCCGGCCTCGACGGCCGCCGCGCGAGAGGGTGGAGCATGGGGCGCGCCGAGGATCAGGTGATCCACCGGGTGCGGACCGTCGGCGGCGAGGTCGCCTGTTCGGTGGTCGGCAGCGGTCCCGCATTGCTGATCGGCGGGTGGTGGTGCAGCCACCTGATCCTCAACTGGAAGGATCCGCTGTTCCGCGCCTTCGTGTCCCGGCTGGCGACCCGGTTCACCGTCATACGGTACGACCAGCCGGGGCGAGGACTGTCCGAGGCGGGGGTGCCGGTCGATGCGGACGGCGAAATCGCCGTGACCGCCGACATCGTCGATGCGCTGGGGTTCGAGCGGGTGGCCGTACTGGGCGCGTCGTCGGGCTCGGCGGTCGCCGCGGGACTCGCGGCCCGGCTGCCCCGCCGGGTGCATCGGCTCGTCCTCTACGGATCGTTCGCCCGGGGCGTGGACATCGCACCGGACGGTGCGCGCCGGGCGCTGGTGGACGCGATCTCCGCGCACTGGGGATTGGGGTCCCGATTGCTGGCCGATGTGTTCGTGCCCGGCGCCGACAGCGCCGAACGCGAACGGTTCGCCCGATTCCAGCGGCTGTCCGCGACGGCGGAACAGGCCGCCCGATCCTTGGCCGCCACATACGAACTCGACGCCACCGAGTACCTGGCGGCCGTCACCGTCCCGACCACCGTGCTGCATCGCAGGGACGATCGCGCGGTGCCTTTCGCGCTCGGCCTCGACGTCGCCCGCCGGGTGCCCCGCGCGAGCTTCGTGGAACTGTACGGCGAGGACCATTTCCCGTGGCGCGGTGATGCGACCTCGGTCGCCGACGCGATTCTGCGCGGGCTGGGATATCCGGTGCGGGCCGAGCCGGCACCGCCGGGGCCCGAGGCGGTGACCGAGCGCGAGCGCGAAATTCTGCGCCTGGTCGCCGAGGGGCTCACCGACGCGCAGATCGGCGAGCGGCTGACCCTCAGTCCGCACACCGTGCACCGGCACATCGCGAACGCGCGCACCAAACTCGGCGTCCGTTCGCGCGCCGCCGCGTCGGCCGCCATCCGAACGCATCGCCCGGACCGCACATCCTGATCCCGCGTCCACGCCCGGGTTCATCGCGACGACACCGGGTAGCCCGACAGTGCCGGCCGGTCGGACGGCACCGAACGAAGTTGGGAAGGAGACTCGAGATGGTCAGCTATCCGCAGAGCACCGCAGTGGACCGGCCCACCGGACGGGAGGCTCGCCACGGCGGCCCTGGTGGTGCGTCGGTTGTGACGGTCGATGGATTGGTCCTGCTGGCGGGACTGTTCACGGCCATCACGCCGTGGGTGATCAACGATTTCTCCGTCGCGCCGAAGTTGGTCATGCAGAATCTGATCCTCGGTATCGCCGTAGCCGTGATCGGCCTGGTGATCACCGCGATACCGACGCACGGCTACGGGCTGAGCTGGGTCCTGATCCCGATCGGCGTCTGGCAGATCATCAGCCCCTGGGTCGTGGGTGAGCGCCCCACGGGCGTGCTCTGGACCAATGTCGTAGTGGGGGCGATCGTCACCGTTCTGGGTCTAGCGGCGGCCGGGTTGCTTGTGACCACGGCCGTCAGTGACCGGCGACCGCACGCCGCGGCGGCACACCAGTGAGTCGCGGCGGCGCCGGGTCGCCGGAGCGTGAACCGGGCCCGTCGGCACGGCGCGCGTATGGAGATCGGCGAGCGGGGTAGTCGCCGCCACGACGGCAACTATTCCGCTTCCTACTCCCTGAAAAGGAGTTTGATATGCGCTACGACCCGATGCGTGCGGCGGCGCGCGTACTGATGGGCTCCACCTACGCCGTACTCGGCGCGGACGCGTTGCGCGAGCCCGGCGCCCGGCCGGAGGCGGCGGCGCCGACCCTCGCGGCGGTGCGCACGGTCGTACCGCTGCCCGAGGACGACAAGCTGCTGGTGCAGGTCAACGCGGGCGTCCAGGTGGCCGCCGGCGTATTGCTGGCGCTGGGCAGATTACCGCGGCTGTCGGCGCTGGCACTGGTCGCCTCGATGGTGCCGACAACCATTGCGGGACACGCGTTCTGGGCGCTCGACGACCCCGCGGCGCGCAAGCCGCAGCAGGTGCAGTTCCACAAGAATATGGCGATGATCGGCGGGCTGTTGTTCGTCGCCTCGGACAAGCGCGGCGGATAGCCGGCACCGGCCGATTCGCCGCGCTACGGCTGCGCGACCGCGTCCTCCGGCGTACGCCACACTCCGTCGCGCAGTGTGTCCAGGATCCGGGTCAGCAGTCGTGACACATGCATCTGCGACACCCCGAAATGCTCGGCGATCTCCGATTGCGTTTTCGATTCGAAGAATCGCAGGACGAGGATGTCGCGGTCGCGCTGAGGCAGATCGGCGATGAGCGGCCGCACCGCGGCGGCCTGTTCGAGCAGCTCGTAGCAGGGCTCGTCGACACCGAGCGCCGCGGCCGCCGTGGACGGCGTGTCGTCGCGTTCTGTGCGCGCGGCGTCGAGGGAATCGCACTGGTAGACGTTGGCGGCGACCAGCGCCTGGGTGATGTCGATGATGTCGACGTCCAGCTCGGCGGCCAGCTCCCGGGCATTGGGCGCCCGGCCCAGGCGCTGAGTGAGAGGATCGCCGGCCTTCACGATCCGGTGGCGCAGTTCCTTGTAGCGGCGGGGTACACGGGCCGCCCAGGTGTGGTCGCGGAAGTGCTTGCGCACCTCGCCCATGATCGTGGGGACGGCGAATCCGAGGAACGGCGCGCCACGTCCCGGATCGAAGCGGTCCACCGCGAGTACCAGGCCCATGCGGGCGGTCTGCAGCAGATCGTCGTAGGCCTCGCCGCGGTTGAGGTAGCGGCGTGCGATGTGCTCGGCCAGGGGCAAACACAGTTCGATGATGTGTTCACGCAGTGCCCGCCGGTGCGGGTCGGTGGCGTCGAGGTCGGCGAGTTTGTCGAACCACGGTTCGATGTTGTCGTAGCTGTCGCTACGCGACCGGGCGCCTCCGGTCCGGTGGGTTCGTGCGGGATGTGTCATTCGGGCCACTCCGTTTCCGTCGTATGCGACGACATGGAGCGAGCACCTCGATCACGCAAGCTCATCGGTGCTGTGCCTGCGCACGGATGTTCGCATTCGGCTATCGTTCGCCTCGGCCTGCGCCGGAGTTTCGAAACAGGTTGGCGCGCAACGCATCTACGTGGTGCACAATCGAACGCTGGGGGGCGGGCGGATGCGCGCCGTTCGCGTACCGAACCGATCCTACGGACCCTCCGGTTTCATCGGTCGAGATCCGGAAAGGATCCGGTATCGGTTGGGCTACGGATCGGATGCCGCCGCGCATCGCCTCGGCACGGCCGCCCCGTCGGCGCCGCCGGCAGGGCATCGGCGCAGGTGAGAGGCCCTGCCGAATGGGGGAGTAGGCTGCGACCATGGTTGGCGGCGGGCAGGATGACGGCGTCGAGCGGGTGGTGGGCGCCGGTGAACCGCAAGGCGTCGGCCGGTTCCGATTCTGGTTCGCCGAACAACGGTGGGAGTGGTCGGACGAGGTGGCCCGCATGCACGGTTACGCCCCGGGGCAGGTCGAGCCGACCACCGAGCTGCTGCTCGAGCACAAGCATCCAGACGACCGAGACCGGGTCGAGGCCACCATCGTCACCTCGGTGGAGGACCACGCACCGTTCTCCAGCAGGCACCGCATCGTCGACACCGGCGGCACGGTCCGCGACGTGCTGGTGGTGTCGGAGCCGATGCTCGATGCGTCGGGTCAGGCGATCGGCACGCAGGGCTACTATGTCGACCTCACCGAATCGGTCGACCGGGAGCGCCGGCTACTACTCGAGGAGGAGTTGCCCGCCGTGATCGAGCGCCGGGCGGCGATCGAACAGGCCAAGGGAATACTGATGTTCGTCTACCGGATCTCAGCGGAGCAAGCGTTCCGGGTGCTGGCCTGGCGATCCCAGGAAACCAACATCAAATTGCAGGAATTGGCCGCGCACCTCGTCGACGATCTGGACAGCATGCCCCCGGTGCCCGCGCCGACGCGGACCCGGCTCGATCATCTCCTGCTGACGCTCCACCGCCGGGACGAGCAGTAGCCCGTGCGCTATCGGCCGCGTCTACGGCAGCGCGCACTCCAGCAGCAGGAACAGCGGACGAGTGAAGTGTTCGTCCCACCAAGGGTTTTCGCGCCGCTGCCGATCGGAGGGCCGGGGTTCGCGCACGGCGGTGATCGCGAATCCGGCGGTGGTGAGCATTCCGATCGTCGCTTCCAGTGAGTACAGCGCTTGAACCGATGCGGCGGGGGAGCGGGTCCCCGCGACCTCGAACCGCTGTCGCACCGTCCGTCCGGCGAAATAGTCGTCGATCGTGAAACCCGTTCCGGCGCTGGTGCGTTCGCCACGGGCGACATAGAAACAGGGATGCATCATCAGCATCACCAGCCGTCCCGGCGGGCGCAGGACCCGGGCGAATTCGGTGAAGCGCCGCCCCGGCTCGGACAGTCCGTGCGGAAGGCGGTTGACCACCACCAGGTCGACACTGTCGTCGGCCAGCGGTAGTGCGGCCACGTCGGCAAGCCGGAATCGCGTGCGAGCCGGATCGTGCGCCGGATGGCTCGCGGCGGCCGCGACGAATTCCGTGCAGGTGTCGACGCCGTGTACGAAACCCGCACCGCGCGTGATCAATTCGCGGGCCAGATACCCTTCACCGCATCCGGCGTCCAGGATGTGCAAGCCGGTGCACTCGCCGACGAGCGCGAGCAGCGCCGGGTCGGTGAGGCCGCTGCGGTACGGGTCGAGGTCTTCGCGCACGATGCGAATCCAGAACTCGGCGTTGGCCGCGTACGCGTCCGAGACGGGCTCGTCTCCCAGCACATTCGCTCCCCACTGCGATCGGGTCGGAATTCGGAACCGAATTGTAGACGGCGGCGGCATGATCCGCACGGAACACCGTCGCGAAACAATGATGTTTTTGATAGCATTTTCCGAAGCCGGTATTCACCGGTGGAATGCGGATTCAGGGCGGCCAGGTGCGGCCCGAATATTCATGGCCGGGTCGCATGCGCGCCGGTCGGAAGGAGTCGGTCGTGGCTCGCATATCGCCCGCGGAAAAGTCGGAGTGGTCGCCGGAACTGGTCGGCTTCATCGGAGAATTTCGTTCCTCCGTGCTCGGTGACACCCCGGCCGACACCCACCCCGCCGGTGCCAACCTGCTCGGTACGCTCGCGCGATATCCCGCGCTGGCCAAGGCATTCCTGAGTTTCAACGGCCATCTGCTGTACGGATCCACGCTCGACGACCGGCAGCGCGAACTGCTGATCCTGCGCGTCGCCGCCGTCCGGCATTGCGATTACGAATGGGCCCAGCATGCGATTCTCGCCGAAATAGCGGGAATGCCGAAAGCGGAAATAGAAAAGGTTGCGGCGGGGGAACCGGACGATGAATGGACGACGGCCGAGAGGGCGTTGCTCGTCGCCACCGACGAATTACTGTCCGACGGTGCGGTCGGCGCCACAACATGGGAGATTCTGGCCGCCGAATTCGAGCCGAATCAACTCATGGATATCGTTTTCACCGTCGGCACCTACGATATGCTCGCCATGGCCTTGCGATCCTTCGGCGTCGAACCCGAGGACGATCTGAAGCCCTATCTGCCGCGGCATCGGTAACCCGGCGTTCTGCCGAGGGCGGGGCCGGTCCCGGGTGATGAGGCCGGACGGCAGACCCGGCCCCACCGCGACCCACCTCAGGTGTTGCGTCCGCCGTTCACGCCGATCACCTGCCCGGTGATGTAGCCGGCCTCCTCGCTCACCAGGAACGCGCAGGCGGCCGCGATATCCTCCGGCAGCCCGATCCGCCCGACGGGAGTCGCGTCGATCTGCTTGCCGACATCGATGAAGCCGCGCTCGGCGGTGGCTCGCATCATCGGCGTATCGATGAACCCGGGCGGAATCGTGTTGACCGTGATGCCTTTTCGCGCGAATTCCAGCGCGAGCACCTTCGTCAATCCCAGCACCCCGGACTTCGAGGACACATACGCGGCCATCCCCGCCGCGCCGCTGTGCACACTCGACGAGGAGATGTTGACGATGCGTCCCCAGCCCTGCTCGACCATATCGGGCAGCACGGCCTGGCAGCAGTCGAACGTGCCGGTGAGGTTGACCGCCAGCACCCGCGCCCACTGCTGTGCGGTGATGTCGAGAAACGGCCCGGACGTGGTGATTCCGGCGCTGTTGACCAGAATCGAGGGCCGTCCCAGCTCGGCCCGCACCCGCTGCACTCCGGTGTCGATGGCGGCGCGGTCGGATACGTCCACGGCCACCCCGATCGCCTTACCGCCGGCCTCGCCGATCTCCCGCGCCGCGAGATCGGCCGCCGCGCCGTCCACGTCGAACACCGCCACCGGCGAGCCGTCGGCGGCCAGCCGGCGCGCTATCGCGCCGCCGATTCCGGATGCGCCGCCCGTCACGATCGCTGTGCGGCCGCTCATTTGATCGACTCCTGCCCGACCAGGGTGGAGCGGTGCATGCGTCGCGGCTGCGAACGATCGAACGGGCAGGCCCGATGCACCAGGCCGGTGTTGTCCCAGATCACCATGTCACCCACCGACCACCGATGGGACAGCACCCGGTCCGGTGCGGTCGCCCGCGCCAGCAGATCGTCGAGCAGGGCGCGGCCCTCGTCCTGGTCCATGCCGACCACATGATCCGCCGAGGCGCCGAAAACCAGTGAGCGGCGGCCGGATTCGTGCGTCCACACCAGCGGATGTTCCCGTCCGCCGCGACGCGCCCACTCCTCGAGCTGTTCCGGAGTCGGGTCCGCATACGTCAGCCGCTGAATGGCCTCGAAGCTGTGCCACACCCGCAACCCTTCGAACCGCCGCTTCTCCTCCTCGGACAATTCGTCGTAGGCGACGTACGTGCTCGCGAACGCGGTTTCACCGCCCGTCTCGGTCACCACGTGAGCGCTCATGATGGACGCCTTCGCCGGCACCTCGTCCATGAAACCGTCCAGATGCCAGTAGTCGTTGCTGGCGAAATACTCCACGTTGGGGTTGTCCGGATCGAAGCTGATCTCCATCACATCCGGATTCGGGTACAGCGGAAACTGCACCAGCTCCCCGAGTTTGCGGCAGAACGCGGCCTGCGTCTTGTCGTCGGCGTGCAACCGCGGGAACAGCAGCACGCCGTGTTCCTCGAGCGCGGCCAGGCACGCCTGCGGCAGGTCGTCGTCGCTGCGTAGCCGGTCGAGGTCGACATCGTCGACCCGCACACCGACCGTTTCGCTGAGTTTGGTGGTGGTGATCGCCGGCATCCGATGCTCCTGTCTGTCGATGCTGCGCGGTCGGACCGCCGCCCCGGCGCGGGAAACTCCCGGTGCGGGGCGCGCGGACCCCCTCACGCCCCCTCCTCCGGGGCGTATCCCAGGATCGCTTTCGTCTCGAGGTACTCCTCGAAACCGTATGCGCCCCATTCCCGTCCGTTGCCGCTCTTGCGATAGCCGCCGAAGGGGCAGGCGAAGTCGAAGCCGTCGTTGATGGCGACCGATCCGGCGCGGATGCGGCGGGCGACCGCGCGCGCCTGGTCGAGGTCGGCTCCCGCGACGAAGCCGGCCAGACCGTATTCGGTGTCGTTGGCGATCTCGATCGCGTGATCGAGGCCGTCGTAGCCGAGAATGGTGAGGACCGGCCCGAAGATCTCCTCGCGGGCGATCGTCATTTCGTTGCCGACATCGGCGAAAACCGTTGGCTTGACATAGAATCCGACCTCCAGCCCGTCCGGCCGGCCGGTGCCGCCGGTGACGAGGGTGGCGCCCTCCTCGATGCCCTTGCGGATCAATGCCTGGATCTTGTCGAACTGGGCGCCCGACACCACCGGGCCCATGGCGACCTCCCCGGTCGGATCGCCGACGCTGATGCCGGCGGCGGCCTCGCGTGCGGCGTCGATCGCCTCGTTCATGCGGGCGGCGGGGACCAGCATCCGCGATCCGGCGCTGCAGGTCTGGCCGGAATTGTTCATCATCGTCACCACGCCCTTGGCGACGTGGGTGGCGAAATCGGCGTCGTCGAGCACGATATTCGGGCTCTTGCCGCCGAGTTCCTGGGTGACCCGCTTGACGGTGGGCGCGGCGTTGCGGGCGATGTCGATACCGGCACGGGTGGAGCCGGTGAACGAGATCATGTCGATACCGGGATGGCCCGACAGCGGCACGCCCACGCCCGGGCCGTCGCCCTGCACCAGATTGAACACCCCGGCGGGCACCCCGGCCGCATCGAGGATCTCGGCGAAGATCTGCCCGGTGAACGGCGACTGCTCCGACGGTTTCAAGATGACGGTGCACCCGGTGGCCAGCGCCGGAAACACTTTGACCGCAATCTGATTCAGCGGCCAATTCCACGGCGTGATCAGTCCGCACACCCCGATCGGTTCCTTGACCACCAGCGAGGCGCCGTGGCGCTGCTCGAAGCTGTACTCGGCGAGTGCGGCGATCGCGGTATCGAGATGTCCGGCGCCCAGATCGACCTGGAAACCGCCGGCGAGCGCGGCCGGTGCGCCCATCTCCTCGGTGAGCGCCGCCGCCAGATCGTCACGGCGGCACTGATATTCGGCCGCGACCCCCCGCAACACGGCGAGGCGGTCGGCCACAGTGGTCGCCGACCAGGTCTCGAACGCGCCCCGCGCCGCGGCCACGGCCCGGTCCACGTCCTCGGCCGATCCGGCGGCGACCTTTCCGCAGACCCGTTCGGTCGCCGGGTTGATCACGTCGATGGTCTGCGCGGTCGCCGGTTCGACCCACTGCCCACCGATGTAGAACGTCGGATATTCACGCATGAGCCGCCTGTCCTTCTCTTCGGATGTGCTGTGGGGCATGGGTTGTCGAGCACGGGGTCTACTGCATCCCTTCCGCGTACCAGGTGCGGAATTCGTCGTAGCTCGGCATCTCCTCGGAATTGGCCTTCGGATCGACGGCGACGTGCACGACCCCCGGTTTGCCGCTGGAGAAGGCGCGTTTGACGGCCGGTGCGATGTCGTCGTCGCGTTCGACGTATTCGCCGTAGCAGCCGAATCCCTCGGCCACCTTGTCCAGCCGGACCGCGGTGCTCCAGTGCACGCCGGTTTCGAGCGACCCGTGCCCGAAGGTGCGTTTGTAGACGCCGACCTCCAGACCCCAGGCGTAGTCGACGCCGACCACACAGACCAGCGGCAGATTCAGGCGTGCGGCGGTTTCCAGTTCGGCGATCTGGAACTGGAACGAGGAGTCGCCGGTGATCAGCATGACCGGCCGCCTGCCGCCGTCGGCCACCGAGGCGCCGATGGCATACGGCAGCCCGGTGCCCAGATGCCCGAAGTTCTGATTCCACATGACGTCGTGCGGCTTGGCCTGCGAGTACGTCCAGCCGAAAATCGTGGTGGCGCCGCCGTCCCGGGCCATGATGCCGTCGGCGGGAAACGCCTTGGTCGCCTCCACGATCAGGCGTGCGGGATGGACCGGGCTCATCCCGCTGGGCGCGGATTCGGCCAGTTCGGCCAGCCGGGCGGCGTCGCGCTCGATCCAGTCCGCCAGCTCCGGAGACGGAGTGCGCGGCGTGTCGCGCAGTGCGTCGACCAGCTGCGGAACCACTGCCCGCAGGTCGCCGACCAGCGGCACGTCGATGGGACGGTTCACTCCGATGGCGGCCGGATCCTGTTCCACCAGAATCCATGTCCGGTCCGCTTCGCCCGCCTGCCAGTGCCGGCCGCGACCGTAGTGCACCGGTTCGCCGAGTTCGGTGCCGATGGCCAGGCACAGATCGGATTGCACGACCGCCTCCACCGCCGACGGGGAGAAACCGTAGGGGAAGGTGCGATCCTCGAGGCCGGGAATGTAGGAGGTGCCGCCGGAGGTCTGGATCACCGGGGCGGCCATGAGATCGGCCAGTTGCTTCACCGATTCCGCCGCCCGCGCGGTGTGCACGCCGTGCCCGATCAGCAGAATCGGCTGCTTCGCGGCCCGGATGTGCTCGGCCGCTTCGGCGATGCGGTCCTGGCCCGCGGTCTGTCCGGCCAGGCGGTACCGGTGCGGTGGCAGCGCCGGCGGCAGATCGAGTTCCTCCTCGATCACATGCGACGGATATTCGATGTACACCGGGCCCGGCGTTCCCGACAGTGCCTTGCGCAGCCCCTCGCGGATGATCTCGTCGGTCTGATCCGCGTATTCGATACTGGCGCTGTACTTCACGGAATTCTCGACCAGACCGGCCTGCTGCACGAACTGGATCCGGCCGCGCCGCACCCGCTGCTCGGTGATCCGGGCCCGCTGCCCGCCCAGGAAGATGATCGGTGAATTCTCCACCTTGGCGCACATGATGGCACCGGACAGATTCGCGATACCGGGGCCCAGCGTGCCGATGCACACCGCGGCCTTCCCGGTCATCCGCGAGACGCCCTCGGCCATCATTCCGGCCGATTCCTCGTGATGCGGCGCCACCACCTTCCAGCCGCGCTCCTCGGCGCGGTGGAACAGATGGACGAAGTTGGGATCCGGAATGCCGAAGATGGTGTCGATACCCTCGGCCTCGAAAAGTTCGAGTATCCGTTCGTAAACCTTCACTGCTGCTTCCCTTCGGTCGCCATCGCGAAGCTGCGGCCGATGTGGTCGGCGTGCGCGCTCAGCGGCGGCAGGATCCACGAGTTGTCGGTGTTGCGGATGTCGTCGATGCGCGCGGCGACCTCGTCGACGGTCCAGGACGGCTGATACACCCCCGGCGTCTCGGCGATATAGGCCCGCGCCACCCGGCCCGCGATCGCGACGAGCAATTCGCCGGTGAGAGAACATGATTCGTGCGCGAGATACGCGACCGCGGGAGCCACCAGTTCCGGGCGCATATCCGGATAGGCGGAGGTGTCGATGCCGGCGGCCATCCGGGTGAGCGCCGAGGGCACGATGATGTTGCAGCGCACGCCCACCTCGGCGCCCTCGAGGGCGACCACATTCGACAGGCCGATCATGCCCGCCTTGGACACGGCGTAATTGGCGACCGCCCGATTGCCGTAGATGCCGCCGATCGAGGAGGTCAGCACCACCCGCCCGTAACCGGCCTCGCTCATGACCGGAAAGGCCGCGCGCACGGTGTGGAAGGCCCCGCGCAGATGCACATCCACCACGGCCTCGAAATCCTCGTAACTCAGCTCGGTCAGCGATCCGTAGCGCACGGTGCCGGCGTTGTGGATCAGGATGTCGAGGCGTCCGAACCGGTCCAGCGCCGTGTCCACGATCGCCCGGCCGCCCTCCGGGGTGGCGACCGATGCGGTGCACGCCACGGCCGTGCCGCCCGCGGCGGCGATCTCGGCGACCACCTCGGCGGCGACTCCGGCGTCGGCGTCGTCGCCGCGCATACTGGCACCGGAATCGTTCACCACGACCTTCGCGCCGCGCTCTGCCAGCAGCAGGGCATACGCCCGGCCCAGACCGCGTCCGGCGCCGGTGACCACCGCGACGCGGTCGTCGAATCTCAGTTCGGACAACGATATATCCTCTCGCGCAACATCTTCCGGGTCTAGGTGGTCAGCGTGAGGCCGTCCAGATCGCCGGCGTCACGCCAGGCCTGCAGCAATTCCTCGAGGACATAGAAACCACCCCAGAACGGGTCGCCGAGGAACGAGCGGCCGTTGGGCTCGCCCTCGCTGTTGTAATAGCCGGGGGTGCATTCCATGACGAAGGTGCTGTTGTCGACGGTGTTGGCTCGAATCGTCTGCACCCACGCCGCTTCGGCCTCCGCCGTCGGCTCCACGCGGGTCGCGCCGCGTGCCTGCGCCTGGGCGATGATGTAGGCGATGTGGTCGGCCTGCTGCTCGTACATCAGCGTGGTGGCCGCGGTGACCCCGCCCTGAATGAAGCCGGTCGCGAAATGGTTCGGGAATCCGTGCGCCATGATTCCGTGCAGCGTGCGAAAACCCTTGCCCCAGTGCTCGTACAGCGATTTCCCGTTGCGGCCGGCGAACGGCGCGATGTCGAACTGGCGATCCAGCGCGGTGGTGATTTCGAAGCCGCTGGCGAAGACGATGCAGTCGACCTCGTATTCGACGCCGTGCGCGATGACGCCCTTGGGCGTGATCCGCTCCACGCCCTTGGTGTCGGAGACGTCGACCAGGGTCACATCGGGCCGGTTGAACGTCGGCAGGTATTCGTCGTTGAACACCGGCCGCTTACACATGTTGCGGTAGTACGGCTTCAACTTCTCCGCGGTCTCGGGATCGGTGACGATCTGTTCCACGCGCCGGCGCAATCGTTCCATGGCGCGGTAGTCCTCGATTTCCTTGAGTTCGAGGAACGTCGCCGGATCGGCCAGTGCGGCCCAGCCGTCGGTCTCGTTCAGTTTCGCCGCCAGATTGCGGGCGACCTCGGTCCAGCCGTCGCAGATCAGATCCGGTTCGCCGGGGGAGTAGAAGGCGAACGCGGCATTGTGGAAATTGCGTTGCCGTTCGGTGCGCCAGCCCGGCTGCAGCGAGGCCACCCATTCCGGATCGGTCGGGTGGTTGTCGCGCTCGAAGATATAGGACGGCGTGCGCTGGAAGACCGTGAGATGTTTCGCACCGCGCGCCAGATGCGGAATGACCTGCACCCCGCTGGCGCCGGTGCCGATGACGGCGATCTTCTTGTCGCCGAGGCGATCCAGGCCGCCGTGCAGGTCACCGCCGGTGTAGTCGTAATCCCACCGCGCGGTGTGGAAGGTGTGGCCCTCGAACTCGGTGATTCCTGGGATGCCGGGCAGTTTCGGCCGGTTGTAGGGCCCCTGGCACATGATCAGGAAGCGGGCGCGGATCTCGTCGCCGCGGTTGGTGGCGATGCGCCAGCGTGCGATCTGCTCGTCCCATTCCAAGGCGCGCACCAGCGTATGGAAGATCGCCTTGTCGTAGAGCCCGAAATGTTTACCGATGCGCTGGGCGTGCTCGTAGCATTCGTCGCCGTGGGAGAATTTCTCCTTCGGAATGAATCCGGTTTCCTCGAGCAGGGGCAGATAGCAGTAGGCATCGGAGTCGACCTGGATGCCCGGATACCGATTCCAGTACCAGACACCGCCGAAATCGCCGCCGAGTTCCACGATCCGGAAGTCGGTGACACCGGCCTGCTGCAACCGGTGGGCGGTGATGAGTCCGGCGAATCCACCGCCCAGGATCACGACCTCGATATCGGCGTCGATCGGGGCGCGCGGAACGACCGGCAGGTGCGGGTCGGATTCGTAGAAGTCCGCGAATTCGCCGGCAGCCTCGAGGTACTGCTGCTGGCCCTCCGGGCGTAGCCGCTTGTCGCGTTCGGCCAGATACTTCTGCCGCAGGGCGTCTCTGTCGACCTCGGGGGTCCGGGTGGGGGCGCAGGGTTTCATCGGAAAATCCTTGTGGGGTGGGAGTTCGGGTCATTCGAGGTCGGTCGGCGCGCCGGTGCCCATATACCTCGCGAGGTTGTGGTGCAGGTTGACGATCGTGCGCTCGCGGTACGGATTGGGTTTCGGACCGGAGAAGCCGCGGGATTTCATGCCCTGCTGAACGGCGGCCATATTGTCGAAATCCTGTGGCAGCACGGTCCGCCAGCCCGGATCGCCGACCGGGGTGTAGATCCACTCGGTCTCCGGTTCCGCACCGGGCGGGAACAATTCGAAGACCGCGGCCTCGAAGATGCACTTGTCGGGGTCGTAGCCGTAGGGCCGGAATCGGTAGCACAGCATGTTGTTCAGTGCGTGCCCGATCTGGAAATTGGGGAAGATCTGCCAGGCGGTACCGCTTTTCGCGACGATCTCCGGATCCACGGTCGGCCACACCACGCCGCGTTCGGCATCTTCTTTGCGGCAGGTGTCGAGCCAATAGCGCATCACCTGGTCGGGCGGAGTATCGGCGGGGAGTTCGTCGGCGAGGCGATTCGCGACCTCCACCATCGTCTCGGTGGTATTCGTGTTGGCGTTCTCCCAGGTGAAATTCTGCAGCTGCGCGGTCGAGATCCGGGCGTCGGGACCGGCGCCGATCCGCAGCTTGCCCTGGTTCTCCTCCATCCCCTTCGGGGCGTCGTAGCCGATATTGCTGTGTCGGCCCTGGGCGCGGCCCCAGCCGAGGAAATTGCCGAAATTCATGAATTCCGGATGGGTGTAGGGGACGTGGTAGGTCTCCATGAACGCCTCGAAGGCGACCTTCCAATTGCAGTCGAAGGTCAGCCACCGCCGCCAGCGGTACCGCATGTTCTCCAGGTGGAACGGATCCAGCAGGGAGGCAGCGGGTTCCAGATAGTCGCGCAGCGATTCGCCGTCGGGATCGAGATTGATCCAGACCCAGCCGCCCCAGGTGTCGACGCGCACCGGCGCCAAACCGTCGTTGCGTTCGGTCAGTCCGCAGGTCCAGTCACCGCGTTCGGGCACGAAGGTGTTGCGGCCCTCGAGGTCGTAGCGCCAGCCGTGGAATCCGCAGACGAACTGTTTGCGCTGCCCGTGTGCGTCATGGGCTCCGGGCGGGGTGTCGACCAGGCGGCGGCCGCGGTGCGCGCACACATTGTGATAGGCGCGCAACGTATCCGGCGCTGTGCGCACGACGATGATCGAGTCGTCGAGGATGTCGTAGGTGAGGAAATCGCCGACGCGGGGCAGCTCCTCGACGCGGCACACCTGCTGCCACACCTTCGCCCACAGCTTGTCGCCCTCGGCGCGGGCGTACTCGGGACCGATGTAGGCCTCGACGCCGATCGTCATGGGTGTCGACAGCGGTGGCGCCGCGGTCGTCTCGGTGATGCTGTCGGCAGTTTCGGTCATGACTTCTCCTGACGGCGTCTCAGCGTGTGATGGCGGCACGGAACCCGTCGTCCTCGAGGAACAACGAGGTGTTGTCCGCGCCCAGATGGGTCCATTTCAAGTTCAGCCCGCCGTCGACCAGCACGGTCTGCCCGGTGATGTAGCTGGAGAGTTCGGACAGCAGGAACAGGATCGGCCCGGCCTGTTCGTCCGGCCGGGCGCGGCGGCCCATGGCGATGGCTCGGCGATCGCGCTCGGGATCGGCGCCCACGTAGGTGCCCGAGGCCGGGGTCGCGGTGACGCCCGGGGCGACCGCGTTGACGCGAATTCCGTCGAGTGCCAGTTCGGCGGCCAGGGTCCGGGTCGCGGCCACGAGTGCGGCCTTCGCGGTGCCGTAGGCGATGTGGAAGGGGGCGGCGTTCATCCCGCTGATCGACGACAGCGACACGATGGATCCCGGCAGCCCCCGCGATCTCAGTTCGGCGGCGACCGCCTGGCTGAAGAAGAACATCGTCTCCAGATTCCATTCGAGCAGCGCCCGCCAGTCCTCGCGGGTGACCCGGGTGGCCGGCATCCAGGTCGCGGGTGCTGCGCCACCGGCGATATTGACCAGGCCGTACAGGTCGCCCTCGGCCGCGCGCGCGTGATCGAGCACCGTCGCGATGCCCTCGTCGGTGGCGGCGTCGGCGGCCACCGGCACGATCGGAAGTCCTTGTGCCGCAAGCGGTGCGATATCGGCGTCGAGTTTGTCGCGGGAGCGGCCCACCGCGATCACCCGGGCCCCCGCCTCGGCGATGCGGCGGGTGACCGCCGTGCCGATGCCGCCTCCGCTGGCGCCGGAGACGATGACGACCCGGCCGTCGAGTCCGAAGAAGTCGTTGACCGTCATCGTTGCGACCGGCCGTCGCGCCGGATCGCGAGGACGCTGCCCTCGGCATCGCCGGAGAGGTAGAGCGTGCCGTCGGGCCCGGCGGCGATGCCGCTGAACGGTCCCTGCGGTCCGGAGAACGGCAGCAGGCCCTTCAACGGTTTGGGTGTCACCCCGGGCGGGGCGCCCACCGGCAGATTCCGCGCGATCACCTGGCGCGCTTCGGTTGTCGGATCCAGGCCGATCAATTCCTTGGCCTCGACGTCCACGATGTACACGACACCGGCGTGAACCACCAGCCCGTGCGGCCGGCCGAGCCCGTCGGCCACCGTATCCACCGTCGAACCGTCGATCGCCGCCACCCGGCCCGCGCCTGCCTCGGCGACCAGGCAGATGCCGGACGCGGTGAATGCCACGCCCATCGGATCGTGCAGTCCGCTCGCCAGCAGTTCGGCGCGCCCATCGCGTACCGCGTGCACGGTGCCGGTGCCCCGGTCGGCGACCGCGACGGTGCCGTCGGGTGCGACCGCCACACCGTAGAGCTGGTCGAGCCCGTCGACGAGCACCTCGCTCTCGTTGGCGGCCGGGCGATAGCGCGAGACCGACCCGTTGCCGGTGACGATGAGCTCACCGCCGCTCGTCGCGGTGAGTCCGCGAATATAGCCGGGGTAGCTGGGGCTGAAAAGCATTCCGGCGGTATACAATTCGCCGCCCGGCGGGACGGCGAGCAGGAAGGTGCCGTCCGCGATGTAGAGGGTGCCGTCCGGGCCGACGGTCAGGTCCAGCGGCCAGGTCAGTCCGTCGGCGAGGGCGGTGCGGGTGGCGCCGCCGGCGAGGATTTCGGTGATCTTGCCGGTGAAACTGGAGACGAACAGCCGCTCGCCGACGAAGGTCAGATTGTCCAGGCCCGGCCCGACGGTCGCTAGGACGGTTCGCTCGCCGTTGCGCGGATCGATCCGGAGTACCTCACCGGTGGCGACCTGGGTGGAGACGATGCAGCCGGTGGCGTCGAATTTGACCGCGTCCGGTCCGCCCAGGTCGGCCGCGACCCGCTCGGGTTCGCCGCCGTCGGGATCGATGCGCCAGATCTCGTTGCTGCCCAGCAGCGGATAGTAGAGCTTGCCGTCGGGCCCGGCCTCGAGGGCGTTCGGCATCGGCAGCCCGTCCAGCAGCACCCGCGGTGCGCCGCCGGCCGGGTCCACTTCCATCAGCCGCCCGCCCGGGCGGCATTCGTCGACGAACAGCCGGCCCCGGTGAAAGGTGATGCCGTTGGCGCCGGGGAGATCGTCACGCAGCACCCGGGTTGCGCCCTTGCCGTCGCGAATGCTGACGCGGCCGTCGTAGTACTCGGTGATGTAGAGCTCACCGTCGGGTGCGAAGGCGATGTCGTCGGGCGCGACGATATCGCTGCCCATCGCGCTGATCGTCTCCAGATCGCCGGAATTCGGGTCCAGGGCGCTGATCTGGCTGCCCGCCACCTGCGCGACGTAGATCCGCCCGTCGGCGCCGGTGCGAATGCCGTTGGCGCCGAACAACCTGCTCGGTGCGGTGATGCGGTCGAGGGTCCACCCGTCGGCGACGCTCGCCGCGGTCGAGGTGAGGTAGCGCGCCGGTGTAGTCACCGCGAAGCCTCCGTAGTGCTCTGGGAAGTTCTGGGACGAGGAATCACTCGATTCGGTGTCGGCACCCGGTCTCGCCGCGAGACGATAGTGATGTATGACACCCTCTCGTTGAGGGAGAGCGTAGTTCTCCAATTCCGATCATTCAAGTGTTGTTATCATTGACAGGATTGACGTAGCATGCGCGAGCTACCGGCCGTCACCTGCGGCGATGATTACCGATGTCGGGTGGAGTCTCGGCCTGGTTTCGGCGGCGCTGCTCGTGCGCGGACTGCTCGCGGCCGGGATGGGCCCTTTGACAGGCCGGCTGGTCTCACACTTCGGCGTGCGGGCGACTGTGCGGGCCGGTGGCGTGACCAACTCCGGGTGCGGGGCTACACACCGGCCGGCGCCCGGCCGTCGCGGCTGCGGCCGGCGCCGACCAGGGAGTGATCAGACCGGATGACCGGATTCGGTTGGGCGCGGGGCGTTTTCGGGTTCACGCGGCCCCTGGTCCAGCCGGAACGGCGGGTACTCGTCGCGCATCAGCGACACGTAGGCCCGGACTCGCAGCGTCCAGCGGTTCATGCCGAGTACGAAGGCGAACAGGCCGTTCGGATAGCGGCCGGTGAACAGCAGCGCGATCGCCGCGATCAGCACGAGGATGCCGAGCAGCGGAATCCAGATGACGGCGGTCCCCTCGTCGTCACTGCCCCAGTACCGTGAGCTGCCGACGAACGCCCAGACGATCAGATACTGGGGGATCGCCAGCAACCACCATTTGATCAGGACCAGACCCCGGTGCAGCCGCTCGGGATAGTCGACCTCGAGGTCGGCCGGATAGTTCTCGTCCGGCCGCAGACTGAACGGCGGGTACCGGTCGGTGCCGAGCGCCGAGAGCGCGTAGAACCGCACGCGCCACGACCAGCGCAGGACACCGACGGTGAAATCGAACAGTCCGCGGGGATAGCGGCCGGTGATCAGGATGGCGAAGAACGCGATGACCGTCACCACCGCATAGGCGATACTCAGGAAGAACAGCACGATGTAGTGCGGGATCGCCAGAATCCACTTGACGATCCATTGCCAGCGCGACAGCGCGGGATCCAGATCGCCGCGCACGCGGACCGGGTAGGGAGATGCCTCGGGTTGCATGTCACGCTCCTCTCGGCGGTCGCGGCCCAGCCGAGCCGCGTCGGATATGCACGATTGTTTCGCATTCACGCTGCGCGCAGGGGCAATTCGGGCCGGTGCGCGTCGCCGGGCCGGAACACGCGGCCGGTCGGTGCCGTGGTCGGCCATCCCGCGCACGCGCGGAGCTCACGTCCGCATCCGCCGATCTTCGTCGGTGGCGGGGAGGTCGCGGCGCGGCGTGCGGTGCGCCTCGGTATCGGCTGGGGGCCCAACGGCGTATCCGACCCGGCGCAGGTGCCGGACCAACTGGCCGCCGTCGGCGACAGCGGCATCCCGATCGCGATCACGCCGGTCGCGCCCGATCCCGCATTGCTGGATGCCTATGCCGAGGCCGGTGTGCAGCGGGTGACCCTGGCACTGCCGACCCTGCCGGAATCGGAATCGCTGCGCGCCCTCGACGAATTCGCGGCGGTCGCGCAGCGCTACCGCGACTGAATTCGCGATGTGCTGTGCCGCAGCGTCTTTCGCTTGCGTTTACAGCCGGGCGCGGGGCCCCGCGGCGATCGCCTGGCGTGCCATGTCCGAGGACGCGTTCACCACACCGGAGTCGTAGCGCTCCAGCACGACGGACTGGGTCGCGCGCAGGTGGGCGCGGGCCAGGCGTTCGGCCTCGGCGTCGTCGCCGTCGGCGATCGCGGTGACCAGGCGGGCGTGCACCCGGGCGGCGTCGTGGGCCTGCGGTTTCGACGGGTACTCACCGCGCCGGGTGAGCGTCTCGGCCCAGGCCTGCTCCTGCGCCGACCACAGGGTGACCAGGCTCGACACCACGCAGCGCACGGTCGCGTTCGGGGTGAAAGCGACCACCAGATCGTGGAATTCGCGGGCGGTGCGGGTGAAGGCGACACCGTCGCCGACCACTTCTTCGCAGGCGTGGATATTGGCCTCGAGCGCCGGGACCACCACTTCCGCGCGATCGGGGCGGCGAGCGCATTCGGCGGCGCACAGCGGTTCGAGCATCTGCAAGGCGGCGGCCAGATCGCCGAGGGTGACCCGCGCTCCCTGCAGCGCCAGACCCAGGTGATAGGCGGCAGAGTATTCGTCGGGCCGGTGGACCTCCGCGCCGCCGACATTGCCGCGCCGCACGGTGACCAGTCCCTCGGTCTCGAGGATGCGCAGCGATTCCCGGATCGAGGGATAGCTGACGCCGAATTCCTTCACCAGCTGGTCCTGGGTGGGCAGGCGATAGTCGTCGTCGCCGGACAGGATGCGGGTGCGCAGCTCGGAGGCGACCGTTTCGGCGATGCGGCGCTGCGGAATCCGCCCGCGACGCGCGGTGGTCACGCGGGCTGCCTTTGGTCCATGCACGGATTCTAACCAGCTGGTGCTGACCATTCAAATATTGCTATCCTTGTGAGGATTGACGTACCGTCGGGTGATGGACTTCACGATGGGGGAGGCCGCCAACGCGCTGCGAGATGAATTGCGGCGCTTGGTGTCCCAGCACGTCCCCGCCGATTTCCTGGGCGCCTTCACCGACGACCCGGCAGATCTCGCGGTCGCGCAGCATTTCTGCGGAGTTCTGGCCGAGCGCGGGCTCCTGTGCGCGGCGTGGCCCCGGGAATTCGGCGGGCGCGGCGGATCGGTGTGGGAGCAGACGGTGGTCCGCGAGGAGATGTGGGCCCATCACGAGCCGCGCGGCGCCCAGTACATGGGGGTCAACTGGGTGGGGCCGGCGCTGATGCGACACGGCACCCCGCAACAGCAGCGCACCCACCTGCCGCCCATAGCGCGCGGCGAGGTGATCTGGTGTCAGGGATTCAGCGAACCCGAGGCGGGGTCGGATCTGGCCTCGCTGCGCACCACCGCCCGCCGCGACGGCGACGGCTGGCTGATCAGCGGCCAGAAGATCTGGACCTCCTACGCCACCATGGCGCAGTGGTGTTTCCTGTTGGCGCGCACGGCCACCGGCGAACGCAAACAGCAGGGGCTGACCATCTTCCTGGTGCCGATGACCGCGCCGGGGGTCCAGGTCCGGCCGATCCGGGCCATGATGGGGCCGCATCATCTGAACGAGGTCTTCTTCGACGAGTTGCGGGTCACCGAGGCCGATGTGCTCGGCACGGTCGGCGACGGCTGGAAGGTCGTGCAGGAGGTGCTGGCCTTCGAACGCGTCGGCATCGCCCGCTATGCCCGGTGCGAGCGACTGCTGCGTGCGGCGCCGGAGGTGCTGGGCGATCGCTGGGCGGAGGTGCCGGCCGAATTGCGCGGGCGCTGGGCGCGCATGCTGGTGCACTGCCGCCGCGCGCGGTTGCTGGCCTACCGGGTGGTCGCCATGCAGCACGAGGACCGGGTGGCGCCGGGCGACGCCGCCGCCTATCGGATCGCGGTCACGCGGCTCGACCAGGACAGTGCCGAAGTCCTCACCGAATTGGCCGATCAGCTCGACACCGCACCGGATGCGCGGCGCGAGAGCTGGTTTCGCCGTGCCGTCGCCGATCATTGGCGGTATTCGCAGGCCGCGACCATCGCCTCGGGAAGTATCGAAATGCAGCGGCTGTTGTTGTCGCGGGCACTGCTGGGGGCGTCGTGAACATCGATCTGAGCCGGGAGGCCGCCGACTACGGCCGGGAGGCGAGCCGGGCCTTCGAGGCCGCGGGCGGGGATCGGCTGATCCAGGACGCCGAGGCCCATCCGTCTCGTCGCGGGGAGATCGTCGCGTCCGTGCTGGCCGGACTCGGGGCGTGGGAGCTGGATCCGCGTCGCGACCGCGACGATCTGGAGGCCGCCGGGGCGCTGTGCCGCAGTGCCGGCTACTGGGCGCTGCCGTATCCGCTGGCCGAACGGCTGGCACGGCCGCTCGACGCGGACGCCGACGGTCTGGTGGTGATCACCGAATCGCATCCTCGCGGCGCGGTCGCCGAGCTGGACCTGCGGTGGTCGGCAGTCACGGTGGAGGGCAAGCTCTTCCAGGCGCGGGCGCTGCCCGACGGTGCGGCGCCACGCACCTCCGCCTTCGTGACGCCCTTGGCGCTGACCTCGGTCGGGGCGGCCGGCAGCGCGGATGCGGCCCTCGCGCTGACACTGAGCTGCTGGACGCTGCTGGGCATGCTGGACCGCGCCCTCGATCTCACCCGTTCCCACGTCCTGATGCGCACCCAGTTCGGACAGCCGCTCGCGAAATTCCAGGGCGTGCAGTTTCAGCTCACCGACGCCGAGGTCGAACGCAGCGGGGTGGACGTCCTCGCGAAATACGCCTTGTGGAGCGTCCAGTGCGGCGGGGAGGATGCTCTCGGCGACGCGCTCGCGGCGCGGGTGGCCACGCTCGATGCCGCGGAATCCGTGTTCCGGGTCGCCCACCAGCTGCACGGGGCCGTCGGCTTCTGCGACGAATCGCCGCTGTCGTGGTTGTCGCGCTACAGCCTGCCGTTGCGCCGGCTGCCGTGGGCGAGTTCCGGTACCCGCGATCGACTGACCCGCCATCTCGGCACGCGGGGGCTGCCCGGGCCGTTCGACGGCGAGGAGGCAGTCGATGCGACATGGCAGTGAGTGCAACAGTGCGTCGAATGCGAAAGTGCGGTAAGTGCCTG
This sequence comes from Nocardia sp. AB354, assembly GCF_049538315.1. NCBI lineage: Bacteria > Bacillati > Actinomycetota > Actinomycetes > Mycobacteriales > Nocardiaceae > Nocardia > Nocardia sp. AB354. Next base: position 227,031 of record NZ_JBMVFU010000010.1, read on the forward strand.
TGACGGACGATATTCCGAACCGCGATATCGCGAACTACGACCTGCCCGACGTGCTGACCGTGACGGGCAGCGGGCCGGTGCGAACGGTGACCATCAACCGGCCCGACGAATTGAACGCCGTGAACGAACCGCTGCACTGGGCACTGGCCAATGTGTGGCGACAGCTGGCGGCCGACACCGCGGCGAAGGTCGTCGTCGTCACCGGCGCCGGGCGGGCCTTCAGCGCGGGCGGCGATCTGGACTGGATCACCTCCTTCCTCGACGATTCGGTGGCGCGGGAGGAAAGCCTGCGCGAAGGTGCGCAGATCATCGAGGAGATGTTGCGGTTCCCGCTGCCGGTGATCGCCGCGGTCAACGGTCCAGCCATGGGACTGGGCGCGAGCGTGGCCGTCCTGTCGGATGTGGTGTTGATGTCGCGCACCGCGTATCTGGCCGATCCGCATGTGAGCGTGGGGCTGGTCGCCGGTGACGGGGGCGCGGCCTTCTGGCCGCTGCTCACCCCGCTGCTGCGCTCGCGTGTCTACCTCTACACCGGCGATCGCATCGACGCCCCGACCGCCGTCGACCTGGGACTGGCCACCTCGGTCTCCGAACCGGAGAACCTGCTCGACGACGCGTCGCGGCTGGCACAGCGGCTCGCCGCGCAACCGGCGCCGGCGCTGCGAGCCACCAAGCGCGTGGCGAATATGTATCTGTCGCAAGCGCTCTCCGGTGCGATGCAGGCCGGATTCGCCGCCGAATCGGTCACCATGTGCTCACCCGAACATCGTGAACGGCTGCTGGCGCTGCGGCGCGCGGCGGCCCGGAGGTAACCGATGGATGCACCGGCCGAATTCCGGGAGCAGGTGCGGCACTGGTGTGCGGCGAATATCCCGCCCGACTGGCGGGCGCGCCAGACCGGCGCCACCGACGCGGAATTCGTCGAATTTCAGCAGGAGTGGTTCCAGCGCCTGCGCGCCGCGGGCTTCGCGGTGCCGCACTGGCCGAGCGAGTGGGGCGGCGGCATGCCGGTCGCACAGCAGGCGGTGCTGTACTCCGAACTCGCCGCGCACGACGCGCCGCGGCTGGTACTGGCGTTCGTCTCCATCCATCATGCGGCCGCGACGCTGCTGGCCGCCGGCACCGCCGCGCAACGCGAGCGGCACCTGCCGGCGATTCTGGACGGGGAGATTTGGTGTCAGGGCTTCTCCGAACCGGACGCCGGATCGGATATGGCGGCCTTGCGCACCTCCGCCCGCCGCCGCGGCGACAGCTACGTGGTCAAAGGACGCAAGCTCTGGGCCAGCGGCGCGGCATTCGCGGACTGGTGCCTGCTGCTGGCCCGCACCGACCCGAAAGCTGCGCAGCGGCAGGGTATTTCGTACTTCCTGCTCGATATGCGCTCGCCCGGGGTGGACGTGCGGCCGATCCGGCAGGCCACCGGGGAGTGGCATTTCTGCGAGATCGTCCTCGACGATGTCGAGATTCCGGCGGCGAATCTCATCGGTCCCGAGCATGGGGGCTGGCAGGTGGCGCAGCGAACCCTGGGCGCCGAACGCGGGTTGACGATGCTCGAGCTGGCGGAACGGCTGGCGCACGGCGGTTTCCGGCGACTGGTCCAACTGTGCGCGCGACCGCGCCCCGGCGGCGGGTGTGCGCTGGACGATCCAGCGGTCGCCGACCGGGTGGCGCAGCTGGAAACCGAACTGACCGGCCTGCGGGGAATGTGCGCGGATCTGGTCGCGGCCGAGCGGCCCGGCCCGGCCGACGCCTCGATCGTGAAGCTGTACTACAGCGAACTGCTGCAGCGGATGACGGACTTCGGAACGGAGGTGGCCGGCGTGAGCGCCCATACGGTGCTGCGCAAACCGCGATCCAGCGGGTGGGAGTCGGGGGCCTGGATGCTCGATTTCCTCGGCTCGTGGGAGTGGACCATTCCCGGCGGCACCAGCGAGATCCAGCGCACCATCATCGGGGAACGCGGACTCGGCCTGCCCCGGGAACCGGTGGTGCCGCGATGACCGGGCAGCTGTCGGAGCCGGTGACCGGCTTCGCGGAATTGCACGACGACCTGCGCGCGGTGGCACGGCGCGTACTCGGCGCGACCGCACCGGGCGAGCCACAGGACTGGACGCCGATCGCGGCCTCGGGGTGGCCGGGGCTCGAGGTGGCAGCCGAATTCGACGGTGCCGCCGCGACATTCGCCGAAGTGGCGGTGGTGCTGCGGGAAATGGGCCGCGCCCTCACCCGCAGCCCCTACGCCTCGATGGCGGTGCTGGCGCTGCCCGCGCTCGCCGCGGCGGCGCCGGGCGCCGCACGCAACCGGCTGTTGCGCGCGGCGGCCGACGGCGCGGCCGTGCCGATCGTGGTCGCGGGCGGGGATGCCGCGCCGCCGTGGGGCGGGTCCGGCGGGCTCGTGCCGTTTCGTATCGAGCGCCGCGACGATGGAATATCTCTCCGTGGCACAACGGAATTCGTTGCCGACGTCGCATCGGCGACCACCTTGTTGATTCCGGCGGCGGAACCGGACGGATCGACGGTTCTGGTGGCGGTATCACCCGGCGCACCCGGTATCGCGGTCGCCGAGCAGCCGATTCTCGACGGGACCCGCACCGTCGGTGCGGTGCGCGCCGAGGACGCCCGCATCGAGGCGGATTCAATGTGGCGCTGGGCCGATGTCGGCCCGCTCCGAGCGCTGTTCGAGCGGGCCGCGCTGGCCACCGCAATCGACAGCGTCGGACTCGCCGAGGCGGCGCTGGACGCCACCGTCACCCATGTGCGCACCCGCGAACAATTCGGCCGACCCGTCGGCTCGTTCCAGGCGGTGAAACACGCGTGCGCCGATATGCTCGTCGCCCTGCGCGTCGCCGGCCGGCTCGTCGACGACGCCGTGGCCGCACACGTCCTCGGCGCGGCGGATGCGTGGATCCCGATCGCCCGAGCCAAATCCCACGCCTGTGCCGCCGCCGTCGACATCGCCGGAAAGGCCATGCAACTGCACGGCGGAATGGGCTACACCTGGGAGAGCGGCATCCACCGCTACCTGGAACGCGCCACCCTCAACCGCGCGCTGTGCGGATCTCCGGCCGACCATCGGGCGCACCTCGCCCGCCGCTACCGGGATCCGGGCTTCACACCCTGAGGAGTGACTGCGGGTCAGCGGGCGGTCCACCCACCGTCGACGACGATGGTCTGGCCCGTCACGTAGCCCGCGGCGTCACCGGCCAGCCAGGCGACCGCGCCCACCACGTCCTCCGGTGTGCCGTGGCGGGGCAGGGGAGTGTTGCGGCGGAGGTATTCGCGGGGACGCTCGTTGTCGTAGAGCGGGGCGGTGATCTCGCTGCGGAAGAAGCCCGGGGCCACCGTGTTCACCCGGATGGAGTGGCGGGCCCACTGGACCGCCAATTCGGCTGTCAGGCCGGACAATCCCGCCTTGCTGGCGGCGTAGGACGCCTGCGGGATGCCGGGGATGCCCACCCGGCCGCTGATCGAGGAGATGTTGACGATACTGCCGCGGCCGACCGCGCGCATATGTTCGAACACCGCCTGCGACAGCAGCAGCGGTGCGGCCAGATTCAGCTCCAGGGTGGACCGGATGGCGGGCAGCGGTTCGGCTTCCGCGCGTTCCTCGGTGAACATGGTGCCCGCCGCGTTGACCAGTATTTCCGGTGGACCGAGCCCGCCGGCCGTGGCCTCGGCGATGGCGCCGACCCGGTCCAGCTCCGACAGGTCGGCGGTGACGGCGAGGCCGTCGATCTCCTCGGCCAGTTCCCGCAGCCGATCACGCCGGCGCGCCACCACCGCTACCCGCGCGCCGAGTCCGGCGAGGGTGCGGGCCACGGCTGCCCCCAGGCCCGACGACGCGCCGGTCACGATCGCGACCCGGCCCTTCAGGTCGAAGACGTCCGCCCCGCCGGAGCTGTGCTGTCCGGTCACCGCGTATTTCCTTTCGCCGCAGCAGGTTTCATGAGGGTGCGCCGAGCGGTCACGACGGGTCCCCGAGCCCTGCGGTCACCAGCGCCGCGAGTTCGGTGCGCTGGATCTTGCCCATCGCATTGACCGGCAGCGCCGGCACCCGGACCCAGCGCTCGGGCACCTTGTAGCTCGCGAGTTCGCGCCGGCACCAGGCCGTGAGCGCATCGAAATCCAGTGCCGGGCCGGAACTTTCGACGACAGCAGCGACGCGCTGGCCGAGCCGTTCGTCGGGTATCCCGCAGACCGCGGCCGCGGCCACTCCCGGATGCCCGGTGATGACGCGTTCCACCTCGAGCGGATAGACGTTCGCGCCGCCCCGGATGATCACCAGCTTCTTGCGGTCGATCACCCGCAGCCAGCCTCGCTCGTCCACGGTTCCGATATCGCCGGTCGGCAGCGGCGGCGGTTCGCCCGGACGTACCCGGCCGTCGGACCAATAGCCGAGCATCGGAATCCATCGGCCCGCCCACGGCCCGGCCGCTGCGGGGGCCAGCCGCAGTTCACCCGGTTCACCGGCGGGCAGGCGTCGGTCCTCGTCGTCGTAGGCGGCGACGTCGAATTGCGGTGTCACCCGGCCGCTCGTACCCGGCCGCCACGCCGATCCTGGCGGGTCGATCGACACCACGGTCGGCGCCTCGGTGAGCCCGTAGGTGACCCGCGGAACCAGACCGTGCGCCTCGGCGAAGGCGTCGCGCACGGCGTCGGAGGTGTCGCTGCCGCCGCTCCACACCTCACGCAGCGAGCTCAGATCGGCGCTGCGCCGGGCCAGGTCGTAGAGCTGGGCGGGCGCTCCGTTCCACACCGTAACCCGATGCGCGGCAATCCATTCCGCCACGCCCTCGGCGTCGCGGCGATTCATGATCACCGCGGTCCCGCCCGCCTGCGCGGTGGTGAGAGTGGACAGGATCATCATGTTGAGAATGGTCAGGGCGAAACTGTCACCGCGGCGCAGATCCGGCCCCCAGCCGCGGGTGGCCACCGTGACCGCACCCGGCAGCAGCATCCCGCGCTGGGAATGCACGACCGCCTTGGGAACGCCGGAGGTGCCGCTGGTGAACGCGATGCCCGCCGGCGCGTCGGGATCGGTCTCGACCCGCGGCGCCGGATCCGTTGTGCGGAGCAGCCCGGCCCACCGGTCGGGATCGACCGCCCGCGCGACCCGCGCGTCGAATCGCGGCCCCGCCAGGACGACCGACGGCTCCACCAGATCGCACAGCAGTTGCTGTTCGGATGCCGCGGACGCCTCGCCGATTCCCGCCCATACCGCGCCGATCCGCTGCGCGCCGTGAAAGGCCGCCACGATGGGCAGGTCGTTGGGCAGACAGGCCGCGACCCGATCGCCCGGGCGCACCCCCAGATGCCACAGCGCACCGGCCGCCCGCGCCGCCGCGGTGTCGAGTTCGGCATACGTCCACGCGCCCGATGCCGCTTCGATCGCGGTGGCGTCGGCGCGGGTAGCCAGCACCGGATCGAGGATCGTGGCCACCGATGCGGGAATCCGCACGCCGTTGTTGTCACTGCCCACCGAACCTTGATATCACTATCCTTGTAAAGATTCATCAGATAGCCTGAAGATGTTGCCCCAGAGGCCCGTTCACGACTCCGCGGCCGGTGGGTTTCGATTCCGCGTGCCCGGACGCCGTCGTCGCACCCGTCCGGAGCCGGTCGTCGTGCGGGGAGTGTCGAACGAGGAGGCACCGATCATGCAGCCGTCGAACACCGCCGCCGGTCCGCTGGCGGGAGTGCGGGTCATCGACCTGACCGCCATGGTCATGGGCCCGTACTGCACTCAGATCATGGCCGATATGGGCGCGGAGGTGATCAAGGTCGAACCGCCCGCCGGGGACAACACCCGCTACATCTCCGCCGGTCCGGAACCCGGCATGGGCGGGGTGTTCGTCAACGTCAACCGCGGTAAGCGCAGCGTGGTGCTGGATCTGCGTACCGAGTCCGGCAAGGCGGCGCTGCGCGACCTGATCCGCGGTGGCGATGTCTTCATCCATTCGATGCGCGGGCGGGCGATCACGGCGCTGGGCTTCGACTATCCCGCGGTGGCGGCACTGAACCCGGCGATCGTCTACACCAACTGCTACGGCTACGGCCGCCGCGGCCCGGACGCCGATCGCACCGCCTACGACGACACCGTCCAGGCCGAATGCGGACTGCCCTACGTGCAACAGCGCCTGACCGGCAACACCGCGTACGTCGGCACCATCATGGCCGACAAGGTGGCCGGCCTGACCGCCCTGTACGCGACGGTCATGGCGCTGTTCCACCGGGAACGCACCGGCGAGGGCCAAGAGGTCGAGGTCGCCATGTTCGAGACGATGGCGGCGTTCATGCTCGTGGAGCACGCCGCGGGCGCGCTGTTCGAACCGGCGCTCGCGCCGCCGGGATATCCCCGCGCGCTGACGCCCGACCGCAAGCCCTACCGCACCGCCGACGGATATCTCGCGGCGCTGGTCTACAACGACAAACAGTGGAACGCGTTCGTCGACGCGGTGCGCCCGCCCTGGGCCACATCCGAATTCGCCACCCTGGCGCAGCGCGCGGCGCGGATCGACGAGGTCTACGCCCTGCTGGCCGACACGTTCCGGGAACGCACGACACAGCAGTGGCTGGAGCTGCTCGGTGCGCTCGACATCCCCGCCGCGCCGGTGAATTCGCTGGAGGCGCTGTTCCACAATCCGCATCTCGAGGCGGTCGGCTTCTTCGAAACCGTCGACACGCCGAACGGTCCGGTGCGGTTCCCCGGGCCGCCCGCGTGGTTCTCCCGCACTCCGGGTCGCGTGGCCGGGCCGGCGCCGCGGCTGGGTGCGCACACCGCCGAACTCGTCGGCGATCGGGACAGCGGTTTCGCGCGCGCCGGTGAAAGCGGGGGCGCCGCATGACGGTCGTGCGCGATCCCGCGGATCTGGATCTGAGCGAATTCCTCCGGCCCGGCGATCATCTCGTGATCGGGCAGGCCTGCGGCGAACCGCCGACGCTGGTCGAAGCGCTGTTGCGGCAGGCCGCGGGCATCGGCGGGCTGACCGCCTTCATCGCCACCAGCTTCTCCGGATCGTTCACCCCGGCCGCCACCGCGGGCCTGCGAATGTGCAGTATGGGCGCGATCGGCGCGCTGCGCGGCCTCACCGCCGCGCATGCGCTGGAGGTGATCGCCTGCCATGTGGGGCAGATCGGGCCGATGCTCGAATCCGGTGCGCTGCGCTGCGATTGCGCCTTCGTTCAGGTCGCGCCCGCCGACCGGCACGGCGACCACAGCCTCGGGCTGGTGAGCGACCATGTCGCCGCGGCGGTGCGCGCCGCGCGGGTGGTGGTCGCCGAGATCAACGAACAGGTGCCGTGGACCTACGGCGAATCGATTCCCGGCAGCGCGATCGACTACGCCGTCGAGGTCTCGCGACCACCGGTCACCGTCGCGCCGCCGCGAATCGGGCCCGTCGACGAGGCGATCGCCCGCCATGCGGCCGCCTACATCGGCGACGGCGCCGTGGTGCAGACCGGCATCGGCGCGGTGCCCGACGCGCTGTTGCGGATGCTGAGCGACCGGGTGGATCTCGGCGTCCATTCCGGGATGGTCGGCGACGGCCTGGTGGATCTGGTCGAGGCGGGCGCGATCACCAACGCGCGCAAGCCCATCGACACCGGCGTCTCGGTGACGGGTGCGCTCATCGGCACCCGCCGGCTCTACGATTTCGCCGATCGCAACCCGTCGATCCGCATGTGCCCGGCCACCTATACCCACGATGCCGCGGTGCTGGCCCGGCTCGACGATCTGGTGTCGATCAATTCCGCGGTGGAGGTCGACCTCACGGGACAGGTCAACGCCGAACAGCACGGAACCGCATATCTCGGCGGCACCGGTGGACAGGTCGATTTCGTGCGCGGCGCGGCCCGCGCCCGCGGTGGGCACGCCATCATCGCGCTGCCCGCCACCGCGCAGGGCGGCACCGTGAGCCGGATCAGCGCCACTCTGTCGGGTCCGGTCACCACCGCACGCAGCGAAACCGACATCGTCGTCACCGAATTCGGCGCGGCCGAGCTCGCGGGGCGCACGCTCGCCGAGCGGGCGCGCCGGTTGACCGCGATCGCCCATCCCGATTTCCGCGAAGACCTGGAACGGGCCGCGGCCGAGATCACGAAGCGAGGATTCTGAATGACCGGCACACCCGTGACCGATGCGACCGGCGGCGAGGCGGTGCTGTTCGACGCCCGCGCCGACGGCATCGCCGTCATCACGCTGAACCGCCCCGCCACCCGCAACTGCCTGGACGCCCACATCCGTGCGGGGCTGTTCGCCGCCTGGGACCGTTTCGAACACGACGCGGCGCTGCGGATCGCGATCCTCACCGGCGCGGGGGACAAGGCCTTCTGCGCCGGAGGGGATCTGAAGGAGATGGTCGCCACCGGTATGCAGGCGCCGCCGCGTGACATGTATCCGCTGCCGTACGACACCGTCGAGTTGTCGAAACCGACCATCGCCGCGGTGAACGGCGCCGCATTCGCCGGCGGATGGATGATCGCGCAGGCCTGCGATCTGTGCGTCGCGGCGACGACCGCGCGTTTCGCGGTCACCGAGGTGAAGGTCGGCCGCAGTTCCCCGTGGGCGGCGCCGCTGATCCATATGATCCCGCAGCGCGTCATGATGGAACTGCTCTTGACCGGCGCCCCCATCGACGCGCGGCGAGCCTACGAGATCGGCCTGGTCAATCGCCTCGCCGAACCCGAACGACTACTGGACACCGCGATCGAGCTGGCTCGCGAAATCCTCAGCGGCGCACCGCTTTCGGTCCGCGCCGCCCGCGAGACGGTTATGCTCGCCACCGAGATGGGCCGTTCGGCGGCCCTGCAGGCGGCCCGGGCGGCCAGTGAACGCTGCTATTACAGCGAGGACGCGCAGGAGGGGCCGGCGGCCTTCGCCGCGCGCCGGGCGCCGGTGTGGAAGGGGCGTTGACCGATGCCGGGCGGGTCGTGTCATGCGCCTGCCGCGTCGGATGTGACCTGAGGCAGAAGTCGGCACAAATGAGACCCTTGTCACACAGCCCAAACCGACCTACTGTGTGTTCAGTAGGTTGCTTCGACCAAAGGAGTTCGGTGTCCGGTCAGCGACGGCCAGCCAACGTTCGGGCCTACGACACGCTGCTCGCCAAGGGGGAGGAGCGCAAGCTGCGCATCCTCGCCGTGGCGCAGCGGATGCTCGCCCGCAACGGGTGGCGGTCGACCACGCTCGCGCAGATCGCCCGGGAGGCCGGAGTCACCCCGGCCGGGCTGCTGCACCACTTCGAATCGAAGGATCAACTGCTGCACGCGGTCCTGGAGGCCCGCGACACCGACGACGAACTGCATGCGGATCTGGAAGGCGAACTGCCCGAACAGATCGCCGGTGTCGCCGATCGCTTTCGCCGCGCACCCGATCTGATCGGCATGTACGCCGTGCTGCTGATCGAGAACCTGGAACCCGATGCGCCGCTGCACGATCGCCTGCTCGATCGCTACCGTGCGGCGACCGATCAGGTTGCCGACAGTATCCGGCGCGGACAGCGCTGCGGGCGCTACAGCGCCGATGTGGACCCTGCCGTCAAGGCTGTGGAGATAGTCGCTTTTCTCAATGGAATGGAAACGTCATGGCTGCTCGATCCCTCGATTCCACTGACCAAGGTGTTCCAGGAGTACGCTCGGTCGCTCGAACGCGAGCTGACGCGCAGCGACGTCCATTGAGGTACCGGCTGGGTGTGGTGGCGCCGACGGTGACCGAGGTGGTGCGCTGCGCCGGCGGCTGGCTGTTCGACCGCGGGATGGCGGGCTGGGAGGTCGCCGTCATCGTCGGCGATCCCACCCACGCCCGCGCGCTCGAGATTCTCGGCGCCGTGGTACTCGATATGGAGGATTCGCTGTCCTCGCCCGTCCACGGCCCGCATCCGCACGCGGTGGCGCTGGCCGGCGAACTGTTCGAAACCGATCACCGCATTCGCTGCGGCGTCCTCGACACACTCGACCGCGGACTGTCCGAGGTCACGCTGCTCGGCGAGTTCTGTCCCGACGAACTCGACTGCCGGGTCGATACCGTGCAGCACCGATTGAGCGTCGCCGCACGGGCTTTCAAGCGGCAGGCCCTCGCCGCCGCGGGGATACCGGCCACCTCGGTGGCTCCGCTGGAGACCTTCCGCAGCGGAGCGCCGGTGTGGGCGCCGCCGGTGGATCTGGTGCCGGTGGCGGGTTAACCGCCCGCCCTGTCGCCGTCCTCGTCGATGTCGATGACGACCTTTCCGACCGCGTGCCCGTCGGCGACCAGCCGGAGGGCCGCGGTGGAGTCGGACAGTGCGAAGCGGGCGCCGATATGCGGGCGCAGGCCGTCGGCGAGCAGCCGGCCGAGTTCGCGCTCGTTGCGGTCGAATTCGGCCCGATCGATATCCTGGAACTGGAAGCCGAGCACGTGAATGCCCTTGACCAGCACCAGGTTCAGCGGAATCCGGGGAACCGTGCCGGCGGCGTAGCCGACGGTGACGAAACGCCCGCCGCGGCGCAACGACCGCAGCGCCGGTTCGCTGAGCTCGCCGCCGACCGGATCGATGACCGCATCGGCGCCCCCCGGCAGCGCGGCACGTAACCCGTCGCGCAGATTCCCACCGCGGTGGTCGATCAGATGCGCGGCCCCCAGAGATCTCGCCACCTCGAGTTTGGCGGGGGAGGAGGCCACCGCGGTCACCGACAGCCCGAGCCGGGCACCGAGCGCGACCGCCGCCGACCCGACGCCACCCCCGGCGCCGAGCACGATCAGCTCCGCGCCCGCCGACACCCGTGCCACCGACCGAATGCAGTGGTACGCAGTGCGATACGTGACGCCGAAGGCGGCCGCGTCGGCGAAATCGACGTCCTCCGGAACGTGCGTCAGCTTGCCGGCCGGGACCGCGATCTGTTCGGCGAACGCGCCGTGCAGGCCGGTGCCGCACACGCGATCGCCGATCGCGATCGGCCCGCAGCCGGGACCGAGCGCGACGACCTCGCCGGCGAATTCGCTGCCCGGGACGAACGGCGGGGGCACGCTGATCTGATACTCGTTCGCCACGAGCAGGACATCGGGAAAGTTGACCGCGGCGGCGCGCACCCGCACCCGGGCCTCACCGGTGCCCGGTTCGGGAACCGGCCGCTCCTCGATGCGCACCACCTCCGGTGGCCCGTACTCCGGGCACACCGCCGCCCGCATCCGGCTCACTTGCCCTGCCAGCGGGGTGTGCGACGTTCCAGGAATGCGCGGGCGCCCTCCGTGGCGTCGGCGCTGGCGAAAACCGTGGTCTGCCAATGCTTCAGGCGTTCGGTGGCCGCGGCGTCGTCGGTGACCGCCAAGCGGGCGAGTTCCTTGGAAGCCGCCAAACCGAGCGGTGCGTTGGCGGCGACAGTGGTCGCGAGGGCAACCGCGGTGTCGAGAACGTCCGCCGGTGCGGCTACCGCGTTCACCAGACCGATCCGCTCGGCGCGCTCGGCATCGATGAGCTGTCCGGTCAGCAGCAATTCGAGAGCGATGCCCAGGGGAATGCGCGTGCCGATACCGGTGCCACCGCCCGCGGCGAAAAGTCCGCGTTTCACCTCGGGGAGCCCGAACTTCGCTGCCGCGGAGGCCACGATCACATCGCAACCCATGAGCAGTTCCAGGCCACCGCCCACCGCGGTGGCATTGGCGGCGCCGATGACCGGAACCGGCGTGCGGCCCGAGGCCATGCGGGAGTAGGCCTCGAGAGCGCTGCGTTCCTCGGGTGACGCCGCGTGTGTGCCGGAGCCGTCGGAGAATTCGCGCAGATCCATCCCGGCACAGAACGCGCGGTCGCCGGTGCCGGTGAGCACCAGTGCGCGGATCTGCGGATCGGTTTCGGCGGTCAGCACCGCCGCGCCGAGACCGCGTAATACGATGCCGTTGAGTGCGTTTCGCGCATCCGGGCGGTTGATCCGGGCGATCAGCACCGCGTCGCGGCGCTCGACGACGACCTGGTCGGTGGATTCGGTGGTGCTCATCGGTACTCCGTACTCTCGGCGAGGTCGGCGGCCTCGCGCATCAACTTCGGCACGATCGGGCCGAAGGACTGCAATTTGACATCGTCTCCGGCGCGCTGGAAACCGCGTTCCAGCACGATCGCCAGCTTCCATTTCGCCAGGATCAGGTAGTAGTCGAGGTCGTCGACCTGGCGGCCGGACACGTCCGCGTAGTGCGCGACCAGTTGGTCGCGCGACGGCATACCGCGCAGATCCACATAACTCACTCCCGCGGCCTCCGGTGCGGAGGTGTCCTCCGGCCAACTCTGCACCATCCAGGCGAGATCGAGTTTCGGATCGCCGACCGTTCCCATCTCCCAGTCGACCAGCGCCGCCAGCCGGGCGGGCGCGCCGTGTTCGAACATGACGTTGGCGAACTGGTAGTCACCGTGCATGAGGCCCGGGATGTAGTCGAGGGGCCGGTGCGCGCGCAGCCATGCGGCGGCCTCGGCCATCCCGTCGAGGTCGCGGCCGCGGTGGCGGGCGAAGAAGTCGGTCCAGCGCTGGACCTGCCGTTCGTGGAAGCCGTCGGGACGGCCCAGATCCTGTAATCCCTTGGCGCGCCAGTCGACTCGCGACAGCAGGGCGATCCCTTCGGCGAGTCGGTAGGCCAGGCCGGCCCGGGCGCCGAGGTCGGTGTCGAACGGTGCCGGCCAGCGTTTGCTGTCCATCGGCGACCAGCCGTCCACATAGCCCATCAGGTAGAAGGTGCGGCCCAGCACGGAATGGTCGGTGCAGACCGCGACCGCGGGCGTATGCGGCACGTCGGTGCCCTCCAGGGCCGCGGTGATCCGCCACTCCCGCTCGATCCCGGCGTCGCGTTCGGGTGGTGCGCCGGCGGGCGGGATGCGCAGGACGCAGCGATGGTCGCCGCGATCGATCAGATAGATCTCGTTCTGGGTGCCGCCGGAGAGGAACCGGGCCTGCGCCGGTTCGCCGCGGCCGGGCAGGTCGCGGGCGTCCATCCACTCGGCGAGGCGGGCGGTGTCGATCACTGGTTACCTACTTCGTGTTCGAGATAGTCGGCGAATTTCGCGCGCGCGGCGTCGAGCTTCTTCGGAATCCACTGGCTGGGCCACAGATCCTCGCTCGGGCGGTACTCGCGCAGTACCTGTTTGGCGACGGTGCCCTTGTGTACCTCGGTGGGCCCGTCGGCCAGCCCCATCACCCCGGCGCCGTGGATCATGGTGAAGAACGGCATCTCGTTGGTGACCCCGAGCGCACCGTGCACCTGCATCGCGCGCCAGGCGATGTCGTGCAGCACGGTCGGCATCACGACCTTCACCGCGGCGATGTCCTTGCGCACCTTGCGGTAGTCGTTGTATTTGTCGATCTCCCACGCGGTGTAGAGCACGAACAGCCGGAACTGTTGCAGCTGGGCGTAGGAATCGGCGATATAGCCCTGCACGAACTGTTTGTCCGACAACCGGCTGCCCGCCGTTTCGCGGCTCAGTGCCCGCTCGCACATCATGTCCAGCGCGCTGCGGGCCAGTCCGATGGTGCGCATGGCGTGATGGATGCGGCCACCGCCGAGCCGGGTCTGCGCGATCGCGAACGCCTGTCCGGCGCCGCCGAGCAGTGCCGAATCCGGCACGCGCACATTGTCGTAGTGGATCAGCGCGTGCGCGCCGCCGTCGAGCGGCTCGCCGTAGAGCCCGACATTGCGTTCGATGCGAACACCGGGAGTGTCGGTCGGGACCAGGAACATCGACATGCCTTGGTAGGCACTGACATTCGGGTCGGTCACCACCATGACGATGAGAAAGGCCGCGGTGGCCGCGTTCGAGGAGAAGAACTTCCAGCCGTTGATGATCCAGTCGTCGCCGTCGCGCACGGCGGAGGTGGTGAACCGGGTCGGGTCGGCGCCGGCCTGCGGTTCGGTCATCGAATAGCTGGAAAACAGGTCACCCGCGAGCAGCGGCCGCAGGTAGCGCCGCTTCTGCTCCTCGGTGCCGAAATGCGCGATGATCTCGGCGTTGCCGGTATCGGGCGCCTGGCATCCGAAGATCACCGGCGCCCACGACGACCGCCCCAGAATCTCGTTCAGCAGCGCCAGTTTCAGCTGCCCGTAGCCCTGCCCGCCGAGATCGGGGCCCAGATGCGTGGCCCACAGCCCCTGGTCGCGCACCTGCTGTTTGAGCGGATCGAGCACGGCGCGGCGGGCCGGGTCCGGCGGCACGAACTGCTCGTGCGGCCAGATCAGGTCGAGCGGTTCGACCTCCTTGCGGACGAACGCATCGGCCCAGTCCAGCTTTTGCTGGAACTGCGGATCGGTCTCGAAGTCCCACGCCATTGCGCCTCCTCCCATTCGGTGGAAATATGATTCTCATGAAGAAGAATAGCATTCTTGACACGGTGACTGTCATTTCGGCGAGAGGGAACGGATGAGGGCCGCCGACCAGTTCCACATCGGCATCGTCGCCGCGGACGTGGCGGCCACGACCGCGGCGCTGTCGCGGGTGCTGGGCTACGAGTGGGGTATCGAGACGGGCGGGCCGCTCACGGTGGTGTCGTCCTCCGGTGAACAGGCCGTCGATATCCGCTGCGTGTACTCGACGACCGTGCCGCGTGTGGAGGTGATCCGGGCGGTGGCGGGCACCCTGTGGGAACCGGTGTCCGGCAGCGGCATTCACCACGTCGGCTACTGGTCCGACGACGTGGCCGCCGATATCGCGGAACTGGAGCGAACCGGATACACGGTGGAGGCGATGCGGCCGGGTCCCGGCGATGCGCCGCTGTTCGCCTTCCTGAACGGCCCGAACGGCTTCCGCGTCGAATTGCTCACGCGCGCCGCCGAATCCGGCCTGGCCCGCTGCTGGGCGGCGCCGGGTGACGAACGACAGAACGAAGGTGATCGAGGATGACAGCGGTAGGGCTGGTGACCGGCGCGGGACGCGGGATGGGCCTGGAATGTGCCCGCGCGCTGGCGCAACGGGTGGATGTGCTGGTGCTGGCCGATCGGGACGAGGCGGGTGCGGCCGCGGCCGCGCGGCAGCTGACGTCCGGGCATACCCGGGCCGAGGCGTTCGTGGTCGACGTCGCCGATCGCGAGCGGGTCTCGGAACTGGCGGAATATGTCGGCGGCCGAGGGCAATTGCGTGCCGTCGCGCATGCGGCGGGGATCTCGCCCACGATGGCGGACTGGCGCCGCATCTTCACCGTGGACCTGATCGGCACCGTCCACCTGCTGGACGCGTTGCGGCCCCTGGTCGGTCCGGGCGCGGCGACGGTGGTGTTCGCCTCGATGGCGCCGCTGCTGGATCCGAACCCACCGGATCCCGCCGCCCTCGCCGTGCTCGACGATCCGCTGCACGAGCATTTCCTCGACCGGATCCGCGAGACCGTGGGCCCGGCGGTGGAGCATCCGGGCATCGCCTACGGGTGGGCCAAACGCGGTGTGCAGCGGCTGGTCTGGCGGGAGGCAGTGCGGCTGGGGCCCTCCGGAGGGCGGATCTGCTCGGTCTCGCCCGGCATTATCGACACCCCGCAGGGCCGCCAGGAAGCAGCCGAACACGCGACTATGCGACAGTTGGTCGAGCGCACGCCGCTGCGCCGCGAAGGGCGTCCCGAAGAGGTGGCGGCCGTGGTGGCCTTCGCGCTCTCGGACGCGGCGAGCTTCCTCAACGGCACCGACCTGGTCGTCGACGGCGGCGTGACGGCGGCGCTGCGGGCCGGGCCGGACGCGCGGCGGTGAGCGACGACGTCGCGGCCCGGATCGCCCAGCGGGCACTGGCCGAACGCGGCGCCGCCTACACCGCCGAGGTGCGGCGGCTGCTGGATGCCGGGCTGGCGGTGATGCGGCGCTGCGGCACCGAGTCGCGGCCGCGGGTCGCCGATATCGTCGCCGTCGCCGGCTTGTCCAACGATGCCTTCTACCGGCATTTCGCCTCCAAGGACGCGCTCGTCGCCGCCCTCCTCGAAGACGGAACCGTCCGGCTGCTGGACTATCTGGACCATCGGATGGGCAAGCGGCCCACCCCCGAGGAGGCGGTGCGCGAATGGGTGGACGGCGTGCTGTCCCAAGGGGTCGGCGAGGTCGCCGCGACCACCCGGGCGGTGATGTGGAATGCCGGCGGTCTGGCACAGGGGCTGGTGACCGGACCGCCGGAGGCCAGTTCCCGGCTGGCCGAGTTGTTGTGGGCGCCGTTCGCCGCAGTGGGTTGCGAGCACCCGGATATCGATGCCGCGCTCGCCGCGCACGCGGTGGTGGGCCGCCTCGCCGAACTGCTGTGGCGGCGAGTCGAACCGACCGCGGGGGACGTGGAACGCGTCACCGACTTCTGTCTGCGCGCGGCGCGCCCGGCCCACTGAGGGGCGCGAGTGCGGTGAGCGGCCGTTGTGGTGCGAGCCGCACGGCCGCGACCGGATGGGGCGTTCAGACTCTGGTCTCGGCCATATCCACTTGGCGGGCGGCGTTGGCCAGCGCGGTGACGACGCAGGTGCCGATCCGTCCGGCCCGGTCGTAGAGGGTGGCGGTGCCGACCGCGATGCCGTCGGCCGACATATGGTCCTGCGCATGCAATCCCAGCTCCCGCCCCTCCGGCAGCCGGGTCAGGGTGAGGGTGACGTCGCTGTTGATGTAGCCGACGCCCTCGGTGCCCCAGTTACAGACCAGATTCGTGGTATCGGCCAGGAACGCCGCGCGCTGGAACGGCGTGATCGCCTCACCCTCGACCAGCGGCGGCAGATTCTGCCAGACCGATTTGCGCTCCCCGTTCTGCGCGGCGGCGAAGTCGCCGGACCAGTCGCCGTCGCCGCATTTGAACAGCGGTGGCTGGCCGGTCGGCGCGTCCAGGCGCCGGTCGGGCACCGGCAGGGACTGTTCGGCCTGCCAGATCCGGCCCGGAGGTTGCTGTGCGACAGCCAGATACATCACCGACGCTCGCACCCGCACCTCGTCCTGCTGGGTGATCCACGCGTCGGCGACGCGCACCCGGGCGCCCGAGCGCACCACCGCACTGTGCACCGTGATCGGTTCGTTCCGCACCGGGCGGAACAGGTCGGCGGTGAGCCGCGCGGGAACGAAACCGGCTCCCGGGCAGCGGGTTTCCGATTCCCGCGCCAGCAGTCCGCAGATCGCGGGCCCGGCCACGTGATCGGGCGACCATTTGCTCACCGCGAAGTCGCCCGCGACGAATCCCCGTTCGTCGCGGCTGAAGAATGCCATCATCGCCTCGGCCCTTCCGTTCCCGGCCCACTCGAATTAGAACACGTTATAGGACCGAATCCGGAGGCTGCTCACCGGTTCCGGTAAAGCTCCCGGCGGATCGAATGTCAGCAACTGTCGTCACCTAGGATCGGATCATGAGTCGATGGGAACCCGATGCGCGCGGCCGCCTCGCCCGAGCGGCCCTCGAGCTGTACGCCGAGCGTGGGTTCGACGAAACGACGGTGGCCGAGATCGCGGAGCGGGCGGGCCTCACCGAACGCACCTTCTTCCGGCATTTCACCGATAAGCGCGAGGTGCTCTTCGGCGGTCAGGACCTGCTGAGCAGCGCGATCGCGGAAGCTGTGACCACCGCGCCCGCGGATGCGGACCCGATGGCGACCGCGGTCGCCGCGATCCAGGCGGCCGGTGCGCAGATCCCCGATCTGCCGGCGTGGCAACTGCGGCGGCGTGCGGTGATCGCGGCCAACCCCGCGCTGCAGGAGCGTGAACTCCGGAAAATGGCCGTCCTGGGCGGCGAACTGGCCGACGCGCTGCGGACCGCGGGCGTCGCGGAGGCCGACGCGACCCTCTGTGCCCGGGTCGCGGTGACCGTCTTCGGGATCGCCTTCGATCGGTGGGTCGACGGTTCCTCCACGCGCGAATTGTCACACGTTATAGCTGAGGTATTCGCCGAGCTCAGGACCGCCGTAAGCGCCGGACGGACGGTTGCGGAGGGCGAGCGGGCGGGTGACCCGGGGTGACGGACGGCACACGATGTGCATAAGGTGACGAGGAACGACACGTCCAGCCCGACCGATGGAGAACGACGTTGAAGACCAGACTGGGCTGCCCCTGCGGTGAACAGATCGTCGGCAAAGACGAAGACGACCTCGTCGAGAAGACGCAGAAGCATCTGGCCGAGAACCACCCCGGCCACGACTACTCGCGCGACGAAATCCTCTTCCTCGCCTACTGATTCTCCGCATCGGCGGCCAGATAGCGCATCGGCGCATAGTTCGCCCAGCCGGTCTCCGGCCAGTTGAACCAGCCCGCCGAGGCGCCGGTACCGCCGTCGGGATGCAGGGTCGTTCCCGTCATATAGGCCGACAACGCCGAGGCGAGGAACACCACGCAGCCCGAGACGTCGCCAACCTTCCCGGGCCGGCCCAGCGGTATGGCGACCCGCACGCCGAGCGGGTCGGTCATCGCCGCATCCCCGTGCGGCATCCGGCGCAGATTCGGGGTCGGCACGTAATCCGGCGCCACATTGTTGACGCGGATGCCATCGGGTGCGAGTTCGACCGCGAGCGTGCGGGCGAACTGTTCGACCGCGGCCTTCGCCGCCGAATACACGGCGAAACCCGGTGCGGCCCGGTGTGCCTCGATCGTGGTGATGTTGACGATGCTGCCGCCGCGACCGCTCGCCCGGATTCGCGGTACGGCCAGCGCGCAGGCGTGCAGCACGTGGGTGAGATTGCTGCGCAGCAGCGCCTCCCAGCCGTTGGGGCGGGTGTCGGTGAACGGAGCGCGGAAGGTGCCGCCGACGACGTTGACCAGGATGTCGAGCCGGCCCCACCGCGTCTCGGCCGCGTCGAACACCGCGGCCAGCCGGTCGGGATCGCGAACGTCGCCGTGGACGACGACGGCATCGCATCCCTGCGCGTCCAGTGCCGCACGCATCCGCTCCACGGCGTCGGCATCGATGTCGATGATCGCCGGGCGCACCCCGTTGGCGGCCAGATCGGTGGCGATCGCGTGACCGAGACCGCCTGCGCCGCCGGTGATCACGGCGACCGTGCCGGCCAGGCCCGCGCGCTGTTCGAACCAGCCCGTGGTCATCGCAGGTAGGTGGCGCCGAAGGCGTCGAGGAAGTCGGTGGTCGCCGCGTGGTCGGCGGTGCGGCTGGACACCACGAGCCAGGTGACGCCCGCCTTCTCCAGTTCGGCGAAGGCCTCGAGGTGGCGATCGGCCGCTGCCGGGTCGAGCAGATCCGGGTCGTGGTAGGAGTACAGCACGTCGAGATCGCCACTGCGCCCGGCGGATTCGGCGCGCGCCCGCACCTCGGTGATCTGTGCGGCGAGCTGGGCGTGTGATTCGAGCGCAGGGGTGCGGGCGGTGGCGCTGAGCGTCGCGCCGCCGGACATCGGCATCCAGCCCTGGGCGCGGGTCGCGGCGCGCCGGCGGCTGGCGGCGGAGTTGCCGCCGATCCAGATCGGAATGGGATCCTGCACCGGCCGCGGCCGGGCGATCACCTCCCGGGCATCGAAATGCCGGCCGCGATAGCTGAACGGCTCGCCGCGCCAATGCAGCGGCAGCACCTCGAGCGCCTCGTCCAACAGGACGTTGCGTTCTTCGAAATCGACTCCCAGCGCGTGGAATTCGCTCTTCTGATAGCCCGCGCCCACGCCCAAGATCAGCCGGCCGCCGGAGAGTTTGTCGACCGTCGCGGCGGCCTTCGCCAGCAGGAACGGATTGCGGTAGGGCGCGACCGCCAGATAGGTGAGCAGCCGCAGCCGTTCGGTCGCGGCCGCTACATAACCGAGCGCGACCAGTGAATCCAGGGTCTGGTGCCCGCCGTTGTCCAGCCAGCGTGCCCCGGGAATCGGGTGCTCGCTGAGTGACAGGCCGTGAAATCCGCACCGCTCGGCCGTGATCGCGACCTCGCGCAGTGGTCCGGCGTCGAGGACATCGCCGTCGGGTCCCCCGGTCTCCGGATAGTGAAAGATGAAACGCAGGCTCACACATCGAGAGTATCATTCTCGTGATTGCGTAATTAGATTCTCCGCACTGCTCGAACGGGAGGACTGCCGATGGGCGCCGCGCCGATGACTCCGGGCCGGTATGCCGAACGCTGTCCCGATCGGCCCGCGATCGTGATGGGCGAGAGCGGGGAGACGGTGACCTACGCGCAACTGGAACAGCGGTCGCGCGCCGGTGCGCAGGCCCTGCGCCGTCGCGGTCTCGCGGTCGGCGGCCATCTCGCGATCCTGGCCGAGAACACACGGTCGTTTCTCGAAATCGCCTGGGCCGCACAGCGGTGCGGTCTCTACTACACCGCGATCAACCGGCATCTGCGCGCGGGCGAGGTGCAGTACGTCCTCGACGACTGCGGTGCGACCGCGCTGGTCACCACGGCGGCGCAGGCCGAGGTGGTCGCCGGGCTGGATCTGCGCCGAATCACGGTGAAGATCTGTGCCGCAGGCGATCTCGACGGTTTCGAACGGTATGACAACCTGCTCGCCGCTGAATCCGGCGACCGGCTGCCGGACGAATGTGAGGGCCGGGAGATGCTGTACTCCGGCGGCACCACCGGGCGTCCGAAAGGGGTGCGTAAACCGCTGCCGGCCACCGCACTCGGGGATCCGCAGGCGCCGCCGGTGCAGATCGCGCGCGGTCTGCTCGCCGCGGGGGCGTGCGAGGACGCGGTCTACCTGTCACCGGCTCCGCTGTATCACGCCGCGCCGCTGGTCTTCGCCATGTCGTGGCAGCGCCTCGGCGCCACCGTAATCGTGATGGAACGGTTCGATCCGCGCCGCTGCCTCGAACTGATCGAGCGCCACCGGGTCACGCACACCCAGATGGTGCCGACGATGTTCGTGCGCATGTTGCGGCTGCCCGACGCCGAGCGCCGCCGATACGACGTGTCGAGCCTGGTCGATGTGGTGCATTCCGCGGCGCCGTGCCCGGTGCCGGTCAAGCGGCAGATGATCGACTGGCTGGGACCGATCGTCAACGAGTACTACTCGGGCACCGAGGATATCGGCAACACCTACATCGGCGCGCGGGACTGGGTGACCCATCCGGGTTCGGTCGGCCGCCCGGCGCAGCCCTGTCATATCGTGGGCGCGGACGGGCGGGAGGTGCCGGTGGGTGAGACGGGGGTCGTGTACTTCGAGGGCGGGCGGACCTTCGCGTACCACAACGATCCCGAGCGCACGGCCGCCGCGGCAGGACCGCACGGATGGCGAACCCTCGGCGATATCGGCCGCCTCGACGAGGACGGTTTCCTGTATCTGACCGACCGGCTGTCGCACATGATCGTGTCCGGCGGTGTGAACATCTACCCGCAGGAGGCCGAGAATGTGCTCGCGGCCCATCCCACGGTCCTCGACGTCGCGGTGATCGGCGTACCCGACCCCGAGATGGGCGAGGCGGTGAAAGCGGTCGTGCAACCGGTGGATTCGGCCTCTGCGGGCTCCGCACTGGCCGCCGAACTGATAGCCCTGTGTCGTGCCGAACTCGCCGGGTACAAATGCCCGCGCACCGTGGACTTCGCCGCCGAGCTGCCCCGCGACCCGAACGGCAAACTGTACAAACGACTACTGCGGCAACACTATTGGGACGGCCATGAGAGCCGGATCATTTGAGCTGCTCGCGCCCTCGCTCGATCACCCGCGCGCCGTATTCGGCCATGCGAGCGGTGCCGGGCGACCAGGTTTCGGCCATGACGCCCTCCAGCAGTTGCGCGCGGCTCCCGTCGTCGTCGGCCAGGGCGCGGTAGTGCCGCAGTAGTCGGGTGACGGCCTCGCGGTCAGCGGCTAGCATCTCGGCGGCGAGGGAGTGCGTGAACGCCAGCAATTGCGCATGGGGCACAACATGATTGACGAGCCCATAGGCGAGTGCGTCGGCGGCGGTGAGGAAATTGCCCGTCAGCGACAGTTCGACGGCCCTGCGCCGGCCGACCGTCCGGGTGAGTCCGACCGTGACCCCGCCGCCGGGCATCATGCCCATCCGGGCGTGGGTGTCGGCGAACCGGGCTCGCTCGGAGGCGACGAGGAAGGTGCACTGCAGGGCCAATTCCAGCCCGCCCGCGACGCATGCGCCGTTGATCGCGCCGATGACCGGTTTGTCGATCACCGGCAAAAATCGGAACAGGCCGTCGGCTCCGCGGCCCGGGCCCGAGCCCGGGGAGCGGGCGGGCCGGCCGGGCGTGTGCGCGGCGGCGGCGCCGATATCGATACCCGCGCAGAAGGCCGGATCGGCTCCGGTGACCACGACGGCGCCCACATCGGGATCCGCGCCCGCGTCGGCGACCGCATCCCACACCGCGTCCATCAGCGCGTGGTCGAGCGCATTGCGGACCGCCGGACGGTGCAGCGTCACGGTCGTGATGCCGCCCGCGTGCTCGACGACGACCAAGGGCTCGGCCATGCGCTGCTCCATTCGAATCAGAACGTCCATCTTTATCTATGAGAATAATGTTCTCATCGTGAAATGGGAGGTGCCCCGTGCGAATCGACACCACGATCGGCGCGCTGGACGACGCCGCGGCGCGAGTTCGCGCACTCGAAGGGCTCGGCTTCGACGGGGTCTGGGCGGGTGAGATGAACGGTGACCCGTTCCTGTCCCTCGCCGTCGCGGCGCAGTGCAGCGACCGTATCGGCCTGGGCACCTCCGTCGCCGTGGCGCTCGCCCGTTCGCCGATGACCGTGGCCTACGCCGCCGACGATCTGCAGCGCTTCTCCGGCGGGCGGCTGCGCCTGGGCCTCGGCTCGCAGGTGCGCGCGCATATCGAACGGCGCTTCGCGATGCCGGCCGATCGTCCGGCCGCGCGGATGCGCGAATACGTCCTGGCGTTACGGGCCATCTGGGCGCACTGGCACGAGGGCGCGCCGCTGGCATTCGAGGGCGAATTCACTCGGCATACCCTGATGCCACGCGACTTCGTCCCGCCCGCACACGATTTCGGCGCGCCGCCGATTCTGCTCGCGGGTGTCGGGCCCGCCATGACCCGCGTCGCGGCCGAGGTCGCCGACGGCTTCATCTGTCACGGCTTCACCACCGCCCGCTGGATCCGCGAACGCACCCTGCCCGCGCTCGGCGCTGCCGCGATACGCGACGACTTCGAGCTCGTCGCAACGCCTTTCGTCGTCACGGGCACCGGTGAGCAGATCGATCGCGGTGTCGCGACGCTGCGGCGCCGGCTGGCCTTCTACGCCTCCACACCCGCCTATCGTTCGCTGTTCGACCTGCACGGCTGGGGCGGGGTGAATGCCGAACTGACCGCGCTGTCGAAAGCCGGGCGCTGGGATCGGATGGCGGAGTCGATCACCGACGACATGGTCGAGGCTTTCGCCGTCGTGGCCGCGGTGCAGGACCTGCCGGAGCGGCTGGCGGCCCGCTTCGGTGGCCTGCTCACCAGGCTCTCGTTCGCACCGCCCCGCGATATGCCGGCCGACGAGGTGTCCGATCTGGTCCGGCGGATCCGGCAGGCCTGCGACACGTGACGGATCAGTCCGGGCGCGGCCACGGCCGGCCGTCGAGGCGCTCGATATCGGTGTTGAGCCGGCGCAGATAGGTCGCGAAGTCGGCGACGTCGGCGGCGGGCCAGGTGTGCAGCACGCGGTCGAGGCTCGCGACCGTGGCGGCCGCGGTCTGCTCCAGCCGGCGGCACGGGCCTGAGGCGCTGGTCGGCCGGGTCAACCGGCCGACCAGCCGCCGTCCACCGGCACCACCGCGCCGTTGATGAACGAGGCGGCGTCGGAGGCGAGGAACACGGCGACCTCGGCCATCTGTTCGGGTTCGGCGATACCGCGCATCAGCGACATCACCGGCTGCAGCCGGGTCACCCCGTCGAGATCCCATTCCGGGGTGGGCCCGGCGATACCGGTCATCGTCGGGCCGGGCAGGATCGCATTGCAGCGGATGCCGTCCCCGGCATGGATCCAGGCCACGTTGCGGGTCAGTCCCACCACTCCGTGTTTGGCGGCGGTGTAGGCGATTCCCGCCGCGCCGCCACGGATTCCGGCCTCGGAGGCGGTGTTGACGATCGAACCGATGCCCTGGTCGAGCATATGGGGCAGCACCGCGCGGGTCATGAGGAAGGTGCCGGTGAGATTGACCGCGACGGTGCGTTCCCAGGTGGTCACCGGGGTGTCGGCCGGCAGGGCCATCTTGTCCATGATTCCGGCGTTGTTGCACAGCACGTCGATGCGGCCGAAGGTGTCCATCGCGGTGCGGGTCGCGCGGGCGACGTCGATTTCGTCGGAGATGTCGACGACTACCGGAATCGCGGCCGCGCCGATCTCCGCGGCGGTACCCTGGGCGCCGTCGGAACTGATATCGGCGGCCACGACCATGGCGCCGCATTTGGCGAATGCGATGGCCATGGCCCGCCCGATTCCGGAGCCGGCCCCCGTGACGATGGCCACCCGATTGTGAAAGTTGCTGGTGCTCAACGGTGTTCCCTCCTCGGTGCGCTGCGGGGCCGCCGGCACGTGTCGACGTCGCCGTTTCAACCGGACATCACTGTCCGGTTGGTAGTGTAGGCCGGTGACCGAGCAGCGTCGAGTGAATCGTGGACCCGGCGCGGCCGCCGCCAATCGAGCGGCTCTGATCGCCGCGGCCCGCGAGGTGTTCGCCGAATCGGGTTTCGAGGCGCCGCTGAATCTGATCGCGCGCCGCGCGGGCGTGGGGCAGGGCAGTCTGTATCGGCACTTCGCCGACCGGGAATCGCTCGCGCTGGCGGTCTTCGAGGACAATGTGGTGGGACTGGAAGCCTATGCGGCACAGGCGGATACCGGATTGGATCAGCTTCTGGAGCGGATCGTGGACCAGGTGGTCACCTCGATCGCGTTCGTCGAATTGATCGATCCGTCGCTGACCGACGGGCGGCTGGCGCGGATGAGCAGCCGGGTGGCGGCACTACTGGGGGACCATCTCGACAACGCCCGGGCGTGCGGCCGGGTTCGCGCCGATCTGACGTGTCAAGACCTCATGCTCGCGTTGGCGATGCTGGCCGCACTGCTGACGCGGGCGGGGGCGGAGGAACGCCGGGTGCTGGCCGCCCGCGGGTGGTCGCTGATCGAACAGGGTTTGCGAGCCTGATGGGCATCAACCGGACCGGACGGCGGAGCTGTCGTCTCGACCGAACGGCGCCGCGGAGATGGCGGCGTCGAGTACGCCGAGGCTGCCGCCGAGTTCGGCGGTGAGGGCGCGGACCACCGCGACGTCCTTGCGCAGGAATTCGCCCACCGCGTCGCCGAATTCGGTGACGGACTTCTTCGCGGCGATGCTGGTCACGACACGTCCGGAGGAACTGGCATGCGGCAGCGCCGACAGCAGAGCCGCCTCCGTGACGCCCAACTGGCCCGCCAGTCGCACCGCCGCGGCGACCAGTCCCGCCTGCGCCGCGAACAGCGCGTTGTTGACCAACTTCACCCGCTGGCCCGCGCCGAGCGCGCCGACGTGCAGGATCGGATCGGCGTAGGCGGACATCACCGGCCGCAGATCGGCGGCGGTCTCGTCGTCGGAGCCGAGGAAGACCGTCAGCGTACCCGCGGCGATATCGTGCGGTCCGCCGCTGACCGGTGCGTCGGCCACCCGCACGGCATGCGACACCGCCTGTGCGGCAACGGCGTGCGCGGTGCGCGGATCGCCGGTCGTGTGCAAGGCCAGAATCGACCCGGGGGCCATGGCCGCGGACAGTTCGCCGTCGAGACAGACCTCGCGCACCTGCTCGTCGGAGAACAGGCACATCAGCACCGCGTAAGCCCCGGCGGCGGCCTCGGCGGGGGTGTCCACCGCGCGGGCGCCCGCCTCGGTCACCGCGTCGCGAACCTCGCTGCGCCGCACCGCGACCCGGACCTCGTGCCCGGCCGCGGCGAGGCGCCGCACCATCGGCAGGCCCATCCGCCCGGCGCCGACGAATCCGATCCGCATCCCGGTCACCGCCGCTGATTCATCAGCGCCAGGGTGGCGTCCGCGGCGGTGAGGACGACGCCGGGATCGGCCCCCGCCGCATCGGCCAGGCTAGCCACCAGGGAGACGTCCTTGCGCAGCAGCGCACCGGCGTACTGGGCGAGCCGATCGAGGCTCACCCCGGCGTCGACGATGCGCCCGAGCGCGAAACTGTTCGCGGTGCCGTGCGCGATCACCTCGCCCAGCCGCGCCGGATCCACGCCCAGGCCTGCGCCCAGGGTGAAGGTGCTTATCGCGGTCGCGAGGTTCGCGGTGAACAGCAGATTGTTGAGCAGCTTGGTGACCTGTCCGGAGCCGACCTCGCCGAGATGCACCACCGGGTCGGCGTAGCTGTCGAATACGGGCCGGCAGCGCTGCACGACCTCGGCGTCACCACCGGCCATCACCAGCAGCCGCCCGGCCTCGGCCGCCGGCCCGCCGCCGCTGACCGGCGCGTCGATCAGCGAGATGTTCTGCACGGCAGCGGTTTTCGACAGTTCGCGGCAGGTGTCGGGATGTACCGTGCTGTGCACGGCCACCACACCGCCCGCGGACATCCCCGCGAGCACGCCGTGTTCGCCGGTGAGGACCTCGCGCACGTCGTCGTCGCCGACCACGCAGACACAGACCAGATCGCTGCCGGCGCCCAGTGCCGCCGGCGTCTCGGCGGTCGCCGCGCCGGACTCCGCGAACGGCTCGAGGGTGGCGGCCCGGCGGGCCCACAGCGTGGTCGGATATCCGGCCGCGATGATGCGCCGCGCCATGGGGCCGCCCTGACTGCCCAATCCGATGAATCCGACTCGCATATCCGTACCTCTTCCGTCGAATGCCGCTGTCACGCCGTGGTTTCCGGCTGCTGCGCGGGAGCCGGTGCCGGACGCCAGAAGGTCGCCAGCAGCCCGGCCGTCGCGACCACGGCCACCCCCGCCGCGATCGCACCGCCCGCCCAGCCCACGACCTCGATATCGGTGGCGTGGTCGAGCGAGAGCCATCCCGGGCCCAGCATGGCCGTGGCCAAGGCGGTCACCGCGAGCACCAGCACGTACTCGTAGCCCTCCTTGAAGACGAAGAATCCGTTCGGGCGATGCGCCAGCAGCCCCGCCACGAGCATCACCGAAATGATTGCCGCACACGCCAGTGGCGTGAACAGGCCTACGATCAGCAATGCGCCCGCACCGATTTCGGTGACGACACTCAGCCAGGCCTGCAGGATGCCGTTGCGCAACCCGAGCCCGGCGAACCAGCGGGCGGTCCCGTCGATGCGACCACCGCCGCGCCAATGGTTGTAGCCGTGCGCGATCATGGTCGCGCCGACCACCAGGCGCAACAGCAGCAGTGCCACGTCGGCGACATCCATCTTCGCCTCACCTTCCGGGCCGCGTACCGTCGGCCCCGTCGAATTGGGTTGCAGAGCAGGAGAACCCGTCACCGGCGGCGAGCAGGCACTCCTCGGCGAAGGCCAGCACCCCGAGGTGGTAGGCGCGCGCGGAACGGCCCACGCTCAGGTTGTGCCCGCTGCCAGGCTGCCGGTTGAGTACCACCCGGGGCGCCGCGGTGAACGCCGTGCCGGCATGCGCCATCCCGTCCGGGTCGTTGCGCCACACCCGTTCGTGATCGCCGAGGGTGAAGCGCACCGGCACGCGGATCCGACCGGCCAGGGCCGGGAATTCGGTATCGGCCCAGTCGGTGACGGTCGCCGCTTCCAGCCGGGGTCCGTTCGCGGCGATCGCCGCGCCGCCGACCAGGTCGGGCGGATACAGCCGGGCCGGTTGCCAGAGCAGCTCGTTGAGTCCACGCGGTCGCGCACCGGGCCCGCGCGGCCCGGACAACATCGTCGCGGCCGCGGCGCTGTATTCGCGTCCGGTACCGGCTACTTCGAGGCCCAGCAGGTCGCGGCCGCGATCGTCGGCGGCCATCCGCAGGGCCAGCTCGCACCCGGCCGAGTGGGCGATCAGCAGTATGCCCGCATCGCGCGCGTCGGGAAGCAGCTGTGCCACCGCCGAATACATCAGGTCGACGCGCCGCCGCGGATCCCACAGCCGATCGGCGTGCGGTGCCGACGCACCGTAGCCCGGCCGGTCCAGCGCCAGCACGGTGAAGCCGAGGTCGCGGGCGGTGCGCAGCAGCGACAACTCGGGGTGTCCCGGACAGTCGAAGTAGACCGAGGTGGTAGCGCCGCCGTGCAGCGCGACCAGCACCGCACGCGGCTCCCGCGCCCGCATCAGAAGTCCCGACACCGCGATCCCGCCTGCCTCGGTCACCACCCGCTCCGGTGCCGTGGAGGAACGGTGTGCACTCGGTAGACGCGGCCGTCCGTCGGACGCGGCAGCGATGGGTATGGACGCGCTGTGCTGTGCTCTCGGGCGGGGTGTCGCGGCCGCCACATGGAGATGCCGCGCGGTCCGTGCGGGATGGTGCTCCGCCGCTGCCGGCCGCCGGCCGTCCGCCTCCGGCGTGCCGGTCTGCTTCGCTGCCGGCGTGATGGGCCGGCTCGCTGCTGGGGCGGGCTGCTCCGCGGCCGCGGTCATCGCTCGCTCCGCAGCAGCAGTACGCCGCTCGGAGTCAACCCACCGCTGCTCGTGACCGCCACCCGCGCGCCGGCGACCTGACGCGGCCCGCATTCACCGCGCAGCTGGGCGACCGCCTCGTGGATCAGGCCCATACCGTGGGTGCGTCCGTGCGAGAGCTGCCCGCCGTGGGTGTTGAGCGGCAGAAGTCCGTCGCGCGCGATGTTCTTGCCGCCGTCGAGGAAGTCCTTCGCCTCGCCGATCTTGCAGAAGCGCAGTGCCTCGATCCAGGACAGGCAGTTGAAGCTGAAGCCGTCGTAGAGTTCGGCGACGTCGACGTCCTCGGGCCGCAGATCGGTGCGCGACCACAGATGCGCCGACTGCCCGAGCACCTGCGGTTCGTGAGTGAGGGTGCTCTGATCCCACTCCACCCGCTCCAGGATCTGAGTGCCCACGGCCTCCACGTACACCGGGGGTTTGGCCAGATCGGCAGCGGCATCGGCGGCCGAGACGATCACCGCCACCGCGCCGTCACAGGGCACGTCGCAGTCGTAGAGGCCGAACGGACTGGTCACCGGCCGTGCCGACAGGTAATCGTCCATGGTGAGCGGATCCCGGTACACCGCAGTGGGATTCAGCGCGGCATTGGCACGCTGGTTCAGCGCGATCCAGCCCAGCGTCTCCTTGGTCGTGCCGTAGCGATGGAAGTGCCGCTGCGCGTTCTGGGCGAGGGTGTGCGCCGCGGAGGTCGCCCCGAACGGCAGCTGCCAGCTGGGGGTGCGGCCACCGCCCAGCGGTGCCGTCGCACCGGTGCGGATCAGTTCGTTGTAGGTGGCCTCCCACACCGTCCGGAAGCACAGCACGTGCCGGGCCAGTCCACCCGCGACGGCCAGCATCGCCGCGATCACCGAGCCACCCGGCCCGAAGGTTTCGATGCCGCCGTTGTACCAGACCGGCCGCAGCCCCAGCGCCGACTCGAGGGCGGTCACCCCGCCCTCACCGAATCCGCCGACGTTCCCGCCGCCCGGGTACGAGGAGATTCCGTCGATATCGGCCATCGTGAGCCCGGCGTCCGCGATCGCGCGTTCACAGGCCTGCACGGTCAGCGCCAGCGGGGGAACCATCAGCCGCCGTCCGATCTCGGACATTCCGATGCCGGTCAGCGCCACCCGATCCTCGAATTTGGCGGCGGAGACCCGAGGCCGGACGTGCTCGGCGAAGCGGTCGGGGTCGATCTCGTCGGCCGGCAGCGGTGCCGGCTCCGGTTGTTCGGCCGTGGGCCGGAACAACGGAAGCCACACGTCCTCGTGCTGTTCGAACACCACCTCCATCCGCATACCGAGCATCAGGTCGGCGGCGTCGCAGCCGATGACGGTGGTGGTCAGGCGAATTCGCGGATCCTCCACCAGCGCGACCTGCCCGACCACATACGGCGGTGGCAGCCCCGGCAGTCCGAACCGCTCGTTGTGCGTGAAGCCGATGAGCGTCGCCACACCGGAGACATCCCGCACCCCCATCTCGGTGCCCCGGCAATAGCGGCACACCGGCTGCGGCGGATGGATCAGCTCGGCGCAGGTCCGGCACTGCTGGATGCGCAGCCGATCGTCGGCGCCGGCGGTCCAGAAGAACTCGTTCTGCGCGGTGAGTTGCGGTAGCGGCCGCCCGGACGCGGTGGTCACCTCACGCCTCCTGCTTGTCGGTGCGAAATGCGAATTCGGCTGTGCGCGAGGCTCAGTGGATGTCGGCCTGTTCCTTGCGGGCGGTCACGGGCGCCGCGAGCTGTTGCTCCTCGCAGATCGCCTGCAACTTCTCCAGAGTCGCGTCGAGACCCTCGCCCAGCCGCGGGCCCGGGGTGAACGTCGCCGGCAGATGCCGCATGCCCTGGATGACGGCGATGGTGTCGTAGTGCACCGTGGTGTCGGGGTCGCAGCGGTAGTCGGGCATCCGGTCCAGCACCGCGAGCAGCATCCGCTTGAATACCGTGCGGGCCAGATTGGAGCCGATGCAGCGGTGGATCCCGAGCCCGAAACTGTAGTGCCGGTTGCGATGCCGGTCGAGGATGATCTCGTTGGGGTCCTCGAAGATCGACGGATCGCGGTTGGCCATCGCCCACGACAGCCACAGCCGATCGCCCTCGGCGAATCGTGTGCCGACCACCTCGCAGTCCTCGGCGATGGTGCGGCCGTCGCCCGGAGCCGGCGTGTAGTACCGCAGGAATTCCTCGGTCGCCGAATCGAGCAGGGTCTCGCGTTCCGCGCTGAGGATTTCGCGCTGGTCCGGATGCTCCGACAACCATTCCAGCGAATGCGCGGTGAGCGCCGTGGTGGTGTCGAAACCGCCGCCGATGATCAGTGCCAGCATGCCGAGCATCTCGAGGTCGGGCAGTTGGGCGCCGTTGACCTTCGCCCGCACCACCGCGTCGATCATGCCCGGCCGCGGATTCTCCTTGATCTCGATCAGGTTGTTGAGCAGATCCAGGCCCATCTCCCGGTGCATCGCGGTGATCCGCTCGATATCCGGGGAATCGGGCGGGGTGTAGACCGCGGCATGGACCGGTTCGTTGTAGACCGTCCACTTCTTCAGCGGGATGCCGAGCATCGCCAAGGTGAGAACGGCGGGAACGATATTGGCCAGATCGTCGACGAAGTCGATGCGGCCGGACTCGATCTTCTCGTCGATCGCCGCGCGCACGACCTCGTCGATGAACGGAATCCAGCGGTTGACCGCCGCCGGGGACAGATACGGGTTGAGCGCCGACCGCAGTTCGCGATGCTCGGGCTCGTCCATCTCCAGGATCCCGCCCCGGATGGCGGCGGCGCGTGGCGGTTTCGGAATCGAAATCCCTTGATAGCCACGGCGTTCCCCGGCGGTGTCGTGATCGTTGGACACGTAGGGGCAGCGGGCGAGCTCGAACACCTCGCGGTTGCCGGCGGCGACCCAGTGGCCACCGTAGGTGTCCGACCAGGCGATCGGGCAGTGCTGCTGCATGTCCTGGGTGATGGACAGGAAATTGTCGCGATACTCCGGGGCGTACCGGTCGAACGAGTACTGCGGTTGTTTCCGCTCGTCGTCCGCCGGTCCGGCCTCGGTGATGTTTTCGGCGGTCACGGCGTTCCTCTCAGGTGATGGTGATCGCTCGTTCCGGGCACGACTGGGCGGCCTCGCGGACCTGTTCCTCCTGATCCGGGGGAACGTCCTCGCTGACCGCCGAGGAGTGGCCGTCGATTTCACTGAGTACGAACGACTTCGGAGCGACCATGGCGCACAGGGTGTGTCCCTGGCAGCGCTCCGGATCGACGCGAACCTTCACGGTGTCTCCCCTTAGATGTGATAGTCGTACCACTTGAGGTATCCGCCGGCGTCCACCCGCATCTGCATGCCGGTGACGTAGCGGGATTCGTCGGAGGCCAGGAACAGCACCATGTTGCTGGTGTCCTCCGGCTCGATCCACGGCACCGGCATGGCCTGCTGCACATGGAACGCGGGCTGCGCGTCCTGCAGGGTCGGCTTCTCGAGATCGGGCCGGAACGAGCGGTACATGGGCTCGCTCTGCAACATGTTCGTATTGCAGTTGGTCGGATGGATGACATTGGCGCGGATATTGCGCGCGGCGATATGCGTCGCCAATTCGTGCATGTACATCGACAATCCGCGCTTGGCGACCATATAGGCGATGCCGCCGGGATCCTTGCCGGGCTGATCGACCTTGGCCACATCCATCAACGCCGCGGTCGAGCCGGTGGCGATGATCGAGGCGCCGGTGTCCAGATACGGCAGTGCGGCGTGCACGGTGTTGATCACGCCGATCAGGTTGGTGTCGATGACGTCGGTCCAGGCCTGCCACTGCGGTTCGCCCTTCATGCCGGCGATGCCGGCCTGGGCCACCACGACATCCAGATGCCCCAGCTCGTCGACGCCGCGTTTCACCGCGTCGCGCAGCGCGGCGATATCGCGGACGTCGGCCTGCACGGCTTCGATCCGGCGGCCGGTCTTCTCCACCAGTCGTTCGGTTTCCTCGAGGTCTTCCGGCCGCGCCATCGCATATCCGATGGTCTCGATGTCCTTGCAGATGTCGACGGCGATGATGTCGGCGCCCTCGGACGCCAGCTTCACCGCGTGACTGCGGCCCTGCCCTCGTGCGGCACCGGTGACGAGGGCGACTTTGCCTTCCACGCGTCCCACTGGTGGTCCTTTCGGTTGTGTTGTGCCTCAGCGCGTTTCGCGCCGGTTAGGTATTGCGGCCGCCGTTGACGCCCAGGATCTGGCCGGTGATGTAGCCGGCTTCCTCGGAGACGAGGAACGCGCAGGCGGCGGCGATGTCCTCGGGCCGGCCGACCCGGCGGACCGGGGTGCGGGCGATGTGGTCCTCGATGGATCCGCCGAGCAGCTGGGCCTGTTCGGTCTTGCGCAGCATCGGTGTATCGATGAACCCGGGCGGGACCGCGTTCACGGTGATGCCCTCCGGGCCGAGTTCCAGGGCCAGCGATTTCGTCAGTCCGTTGACCGCCGACTTCGCCGAGACGTAGTGCGACATGAAGGGTTGCCCGGAATGGGTGCTGGAGGAGGAGATGTTGACGATCCGGCCCCACTGCGCGGCGCGCATATCGGGCAGGACGGCCTGAATGCTGTGGAAGACCCCGTGCAGGTTCACCGCGATGGTGCGTTCCCACTGCTCGAAGCTCAGGTTGGCGAAGCGGCGGTAGCCTTCGGCGCCGGCGGAGTTCACCAGCACCGTCACCGGGCCCAGTTGTTCCCGGATCGCGGTGAGCGCGGCGTCGATCTGGGCGCGGTCGGTGACATCGGCGGTGTGGTCGAATTCGGACTCGCCGGGTTTGATGTCGAGAGTGGCCACGCGAAAGCCGTCGGCGCGCAACCGATTCGCCACGGCCAGTCCGATGCCGGACCCGCCCCCGGTGACCACCGCTGTTCTCACGCCCACGGTTCGGCTCCCGCGATCGTGGTGCGGTGCAGTTCGCGTTCGGAGCTCGCGTCGTAGTGCAGGGCGCGGTGCAGGATTCCGGTGTTGTCCCACACCACCAGATCACCGACCGACCAGTCGTGGGTGTAGGAGAAGCGCGGCTGAGTCGACCACTCCAGGAGTTCGTCGAGCAGTGCGCGGCTCTCGGCCGCGTCCATGCCCACGATGTGGTCGGCGGTGGCGCCGATGACCAGTGAGCGGCGGCCGTCCCGGCGTTGCCACACCAGCGACGTTTCGTGCGTGGGCAGGTGGCGCCAGTCGGCGACCTGCTCGGCGGTCGGGTCGGGGTGCACGAGGCGCTGGGAGGCCTCGAAGCTGTGCACGACGCGCAGGTTGTCGTAGCGCTTGCGTTCGGCCTCGGACAGTCCTTCGTAGGCGGCGTAGGTGCTGGCGAACTGGGTGCCGCCGCCTTCCATCGCCACATGCCGCGCGGTGAGCACGGTCGCCTTGGCCGGCACGTCGTTGGTGGTGTCGTCGATATGCCAGAAGAAGGTGCCCTCGAGATATTTCGCGGCCCGGTTCTTCTCGGGATCCAGTGTGATGGTGAAGATTTCGCGGCCACCGGGAGCGAGCACCGTGCCCAGGCGCCGGCAGAACGCCAGCTGGGCTTCGTCGTCGAGATGCAGTCCGCGGACCACCAGGACGCCGCGCCACTTCAGGGCCTCGAGGCACCGGCTGATCACCGTGTCGTCGTGCAGATCCTCGACCCCGGTGACCTCCACTCCGATGGTGGGGTTCAGCGCTGTCGTCTCAACCACAAGAATCTCCCTTCCAATTGTGAGAACCGTACTCTCGCTCGGCGTTTCTCCGCAAGGTTTCCCTGGATTCGCGCACGTTCCGAGGGTGACCGGGTGACGGCGGCGATCGGTGGGACGCGTTCGGCCATTGCTGGGGCCGAACCTGCTCGGATACATTATTCTCCATTGCTGAGAATGGAATTTCCATAGACGAGGAGACGGGATGCCACAGGGCAACGCGACGGCCGGCGACGGGCGCGCCGTCACCAGACGAATGCTGATCGACGGTGAACTCGTCGCGGGGGAGCGCAGTTTCGCCTCACTCAATCCGGCCACCGGAGAGATCTACGGGTACGCGCCCGAGGCGAGCATCGCCGACACCGAGGCGGCGATCGCGGCCGCGCGCCGGGCCTTCGACACCACCGACTGGTCCACGAACACCGAATTCCGCGCGCACTGCCTGGAGCAGTTCTACGCGGCACTGCGCGCCAACGTCGAAGACCTGCGCGAGCTGACCATCGCCGAGGTCGGCGCGACCCGGATGATGACCCACGCCAATCAGCTCGAGACACCGTTCGAGATCGTGAACTACTTCGCCGGTCTCACCCGCACCTACCCGCGCACCGAGGAACTCGGCGAGGTGGAGGACCGCGGCCGCATGCACCGTCGCTGGGTGGAGCGCGAGGCCTCCGGTGTGGTCGCGGCGATCGCGGCCTACAACTATCCGCATCAGCTGGCGCTGGCGAAACTGGCGCCGGCGCTGGCCGCCGGTTGCACCGTGGTGCTCAAGGGCGCCCCCGATACGCCGCTGGCCACACTGGCGCTCGGCGAGGTGATCGCGGAGCATACCGACATCCCGGCGGGTGTGGTGAACGTGCTGTCCGGATCCGATGTCGAGGTGGGCAGGACGCTGACCACTCATCGCGATGTCGACGTCGTCAGCTTCACCGGATCGACCGCGGTGGGCCGCCAAATCATGTCGGCGGCCGGCGATTCGCTCAAACGCGTCTTCCTGGAACTGGGCGGCAAATCCGCGATGGTCGTGCTCGACGACGCCGATTTCGGCACCGCCGCGATGTTCGGCGCCTTCAGCATCTGCAGCCACGCCGGGCAGGGCTGTGCGATCACCACGCGCATGCTGGTGCCGCGCGAGCGCCACGACGAGGTGGCCGAGATGGTCGCCGGATTCATGTCCAAGGTCAGCTACGGCGACCCGGGCGATCCGAAAAACTATATGGGCCCGCTGATTTCGGAACGCCAGCGCGACAAGGTGCACGGTCTGGTGCAGCGCGCGGTGGAGGCCGGCGCGAAACTGGTGTGCGGCGGGGAGAAGGTCGACCCCGGCTACTTCTACGCCCCGACCCTGCTCGCGGGCGTCGACCCGGACAGCGAGATCGCCCAGGAAGAGGTGTTCGGGCCGGTGCTGGCCCTGATCCCGTTCGACGACGACGAGGATGCGGTTCGCATCGCCAACAACTCCGTCTACGGGCTGTCGGGCGGCGTGTTCTCCGCCGACGAGGACCGGGCGCTGGCGGTGGCGCGGCGCATCCGCACCGGAACGATGAGTATCAACGGCGGCAACTACTTTCATCCCGACGTGCCGTTCGGCGGCTACAAGCAGTCGGGCATCGGCCGCGAGATGGGTGTGGCCGGGATCGAGGAATTCCTCGAGCAGAAGTCCTTCGCAGCGGTGGTGGCGTGATGAGCGGCGGCAAACCCCTGGACGGCATCCGCGTCCTCGAGGTCGCGATGTACGGGTTCGTCCCCTCGGCCGGTGCGGTGCTCGCCGAATGGGGGGCGGATGTGGTGAAGGTGGAACACGCCCGCACCGGTGATCCGCAGCGCGGGTTGCGCCAGATCGGCCGCTTGAAGGTCGAGGGCGATCCGAATCCCAATATCGAGCACGCCAATCGCGGCAAACGCAGTATCGGACTGGACATGTCGGTCCCCGAGGGGCGCGAGGTGATCTACGAGCTGGCGAAGACGGCCGATGTGTTCCTCACCAGCTTCCTGCCGCAGGCGCGCGCCAAATTCGGCATCGATGTCGACGACATCCGCGCGGTGAAGCCGGACATCGTCTACGCACGCGGCAGCGCGCTGGGACCGCGCGGTGAGGAATCGACCAAAGGCGGTTTCGATATGACCGCGTTCTGGTGCCGTGGGTCGGTCGCCGCGACCATCACCCCGGAGGGGATGGACGGGCTCATCTCCCCGCCCGGTCCGGCCTTCGGCGACACCATCTCCGGCACGAATCTGGCCGGCGGAATCGCGGCGGCGCTGCTGAAACGCGAACGGACCGGTGAACCGTCGGTGGTCGACGTCTCGCTGCTGGGCAGCGGCCTGTGGTCCATGGGCCACACCATCGCGCTGTCGGCACATCTGCGGCAGCCGCTGATCGCGCCCGCACCCGGTTCGCACGGGGCGCCGACCAATCCGCTGTCGGGCCTCTACGAGACCGCCGACGGCCGCTATCTCTCGCTGGTCATGTTGCAGCCCACCAAGTTCTGGGCCGACGTCATGCGCCACATCGACCGGCCGGAGCTGGCCGACGATCCGCGCTTCGCCACGGCGGAGTCGATCGCCGCCAATACCGAAGCGGGCGTGGCGATTCTGCGTGAGGCGATCGGGCAGCGCACCCTCGCCGAATGGACCGAGAAACTCGCCACCATGGCCGGGCCGTGGGCGCCGGTGCAGGACAGCCTGCAGGTCGGCTCCGATCCGCAGATCCGCGCCAACGACTACCTGGTGCAGGTCGGCAGCCTCGAAATGGTCGCCAACCCGGTGCAATTCGATCTCGCCGCACCCGATACCGGGCCCGGGCCGGAATTCGCGGCGCACACCGAGGAAGTGCTGCTGGAGCTGGGATTGGACTGGGATCGCATCATCGCGCTCAAGACCGCCGGCGCCATCACGTAGTTTCGCCCGCAGGAAGGCTGACATGCCCTGTGTCGCATCGATCGGAACCTATCTGCCCTGTTGGGGCGGACCGCGCGGCCGTGTGCCCGGCGCGGACGAGGACGCGGTGACCCTGGCCGTGGAGGCCGGGCGGGCCGCCCTCTCGGGCGCCCCGCGTGCCACCGCGTATGTCGAGCGCGTCGTCGTGGTGAGCCGGGATCTGCCGTTGCTGGAGAGCAGCAATGCCGCGGTGCTGCTGGCCGGACTGGGTTTGGATCCCGAGCTCGAGGTGATCGAACGACTCGGCGGCGCGCCCGCGACACTGGACGCGCTCTGCTCCGCCCGCCCGCGCACGCTGATCATCGGCGTCGACCTGGATCCGGCCGGCGCGGCCGCGGCGCTGGTCGCCGAGCGCGGACTGGCGGTGCGGACCGCGGCCCGGGTGGCGCGCAGTCTGCCGGTGCGCACCCGCAACGCCACCGGCGACGTCCACGATTACGGTGATCCGCGGCTGCTGCACGAGCGCGGCCTGCTCGCCTCGCTGGCCGCGGCGTGGGTGGATACGCCGGTGATCGTGTCGGGCGTCGACCACGAGCAGGCGGCCCACCTGTGCGTCGGTGCCCCACCACGATTGCCGACGACGGGGGCCGGGTCGAGCCTGTTCGCCCTTGCGGCACTGGCCGACTGGGGACAGACGGGGCTGCTCGTCGGGGTCGAGCAGGCCAGTCTGTCGGGGGTCACGGTCTCCGCGGGGCCGGTGCGGGTATACCGGCGCGAGCCCGCGGGGCGAGCCGAACCGGAGGCGGTCGCGGTACCCGGTGCCGACATCCCGATCTCGCTGGCCGCCTACGAGCGGGCCTTCGAGGCCAAGGTGCGCTGGGAGGCCGGTCGCCACCCGGGCCGCGACGAATTGGATTTCCCGCCGCGCTATCGCCTCGGTGACGACGGCCGGCTCAGCACGGACTACACGCTGATTCCGCTGCCGCGCACCGGAACCGTGTACACCGAGGTGACGGTGCACGTGCCGGTGCCCGGTCTGCGAACACCGTATTCGCTGGTGATCGTCGAACTCGACGAGGTGGACGTGCGGGCACTGGTCAAGGTCACCGGCACCGATCCCGGCACGGTCCGCATCGGCGACCGCGGCCGCATGGTCCTGCGCCGGGTCGCGGTGCGCTCCGGAGTGCCGGACTACGGGTACGCGTTCGAGCCGGACA